>JBIOJD010000118.1:0-9692 GCA_044450485.1 Polyangiales bacterium
TTCCACGCGAGCTGGGAGTCCGCGAGCATTTCCTCCCGCTCGATCTCGGCGCGATGCGTCTCGCCCAGGCGTTCTTCCAGGATCGCTCGCCGCGCGACCAAGGCACGTGACTCGGCGTCTGGGCGACCGAGCGCCGCGTTCGCGTTCGCGCGCAGTCCGCTCGCGATCAGCCGATACGCGCGCGCCACGTGATCAGCGGTTGCGTGCGGCCACTGCAACTGCGCGATCACGGCCGGGTCGCCCAGACGCTTCTCGACGTAGTCGAGGTCTGCGAGAGCACGCGCGGGCTGTTTCGCCCCGACCGCCGCCGCCGCCCGCGAAACCCGCAAGACGATCCGATTGCGTTCGTCCGAGCCGGCGTGCGATGCGTCGAGCAGCGCGATCTCTCGATCGTAGAGCCCGAGGGCGCGTGCGAAGTTGCCCGCCGCGAGATTGTCCACGGAGGCCCAGTCGAGCGCCAGCAGTTGATAGCGTGCGAGCGCCGGATTGCGGACGATCATCGCGAGCGCCGAGTCACCCGCGGCGGCGGCCTCGGCCTCCCGCCCCACGTGCAGCAACGCTTGCGCCTTCGACAAGAGCACGTCCAGCCCCTCGGCGTTGTCGGAGTAGGGGAGCACGTCCCGATCGAGCAGATAGCCGAGCGCGATGCGATAGTTGCCCACGTCGGTGTGCAAGAGCCCGAGCTCGCCCAGGATCATCGCAGCCAAGCGAGGGTTCTCGCCCACGAGCTCGAGCGCGATGAGATAGTGTGCGTTCGCCTGCTCGGCCGTGCCGAGGTCGCCGGTGTGGAGGTACTCCTCGTGGAGCAGCGCGCCGAACAGGGCCTGCGCCATCCGCTCCTCCTCGAGATCGGACCACGATGCGTCCAGCGCGGTCAGTGCCGCGGCCGCTGCGTCCGCGTGCGCAGTCCCGTCGAGCCTCGGGAGCCGCCGCGCGATCAAGTAGGCCTTGGCGAAATGGCCGCGCGCTTTGGGAATCGCAGGTCTGGCATAGTACGCTTCGATCGCTGCCGGCGGTTCCTCGAGCGTAAGCCGCATGTCGATCGCGCCCACGACAGCTTCGAGCGACCCGGTCTGGTCGGCGACCGCGTCGAAATCGGTTCGCGCGTCTGCGTAGCGTTTCGCAGCCACGCGCTCGTACGCCCGCGCCAGAATCAAGCGCTCGTAGACGTCCTCGGCCTCGCCGCGCTCGTGCGTTCCCGGCTGCACGTCCCTGATGTCCCGCTGTACCAGCGCGTCGAGCACGTCGTCGGCGTCGACCTCGTCTGCCCGCTGCACCGCATCGACGATCAGCACCCGTCGCCGACCCGGTCGGGTCTGCGCGGCGTAGAGTGCGAGCAGTGCGTCGCCCACCGCCTGCGGCGCGTGCGCGTCGCGGACTGCGAGCACGTCGCGCTCGAGATCGATCGCGAAGACCAGCTCCGCTTCAGCGGCGCCGGCGGCCGGTCGTTCACGCGCGAGGCGTGCATCGGCATCGGCATACGCGAGCCCCCGCACCATCGCGCGCACGGCGGCGCGCGCGTAGCGGAGCTGTTCGTCGGGCCTGAGCGCGGGATTCTGGGCCAACTGTCGGCACACCGTAACCAGCGCTTCGCGGTCGTCGAGCTGGCGGTAAAAGGCATCGGCCTGCCTGTAGTACGCCTCGACGATGGGCACCGGAGTGGTCTCGTCGACCGTGACTGCCTCGAGCTCGCTGCGGGCTTGGGCCGCGTCGCCGACCGAATCGAAGATCTCGCTGCGCGCGAGGTGAGTCAGGTCTTCGGCCATCGGGCTTTCGGTTGCGTCCGCGCGCAGCTGGTCGAGCCGCCCCTGCGCTTCGCGGCGAAAGCCTTCGATCAACCGCCCCTGCTCCCTCCGCCGCTCGGCGCGGCGTTGCTGGACCAACATGCGCAGCGGCATCGAGATCCCCGCCGTGGCTTCGTCGCGCAACGCGTCCAAGAGCTCTGCGTAGTACTCGGCCGCGCGGAACTCTTCGCGTTCGAGGTGCACCATCGAAAGCGCGAGCATGGCGCGCCGCCGGCCGTCGGGCGTGGTCTCGCGGGCAAGGCGACGACTCGTGAGCAATTGTTCCACGACCAGCGTGTCTGCGTCGTCGATCGCGTTCTCCAGCATCGCCATCGTCCAGTCGGCGGGAACCTCGCCGTCGAGCGGCAGCGAGTACACGTCGAGACTCGCTCCCTGCGAGCAGGTGGTGATCAGGCGGTCCACGAACGGTGCGGGATACTGGCAGTTCCACGAGGTCTCCGTGAGCTGCTCGGGCGCGCCTGCGACGGGCGCACCGTTCGCGAACGAGATCGGCACGCGGAACAGCACTCCACGATCGCTCGCATCGACCGTTCCATCGTGGTTCGTGTCGGCGATGAACTGCACCACATAGAGCGCGCGGCCGTTCTTGGCGAACACGGGTTGGCCCGTCTGTCCAGGTAGCTCGAACGCGATCTTCGCAGGCGCTGCCGACGCTGCCGACGCCAACGGAACCGCCTCCAGCGTCTGGGCCGCGTGGGCAGCGAACGCAGGGCCGACGGTTTGCACCGTGCGTGCCACCGGCACGTACACCAGCCAGCGCCCGTCGGGCGACACGGCAGGGCTCGTCAGGTTGCGGGCGAGCAGCGGGCGTGCCGAGATCGTCGAGTCGAGCGTCACTTCGAGGATGCGCAGGTCACTCTTGATCGATTGGCGGCTCACGAGCGCGATCCGGTGGTCGTCGATCCATTCGGCCTGCAGTGCGGCTGACGGGTCGTCCAAACACCTGCGCTCGTCGCCGGCGGGCAGCCTGCGGACGCAGAGCTGTCCCGAAGCGTTCTCGCGGAACGAGATGTAGAGCATCGACCGCCCGTCGGCGCTCACACGCGGCCACGTGACGTCCGCGCCTTCGTCGAAGAGCTGCCACGCGCGGCCGTCGCGCATGCTCTGCGCGAAGACCTGATTGGTCGTGTCCCGGTTCGATACGAAATACAGCGTCTTGCCGTCGACACCGAGCTGCCCGAGCAGATCGTCGGCCACGCCTACGGTCAGGCGGCGGGGCTTGCGTAGGTCGTCGTCGTCGACGTTGTCCGCCGACACGCGCATTGCGACGAGCGACGCCGCCAGCGCGAGCGCCACCGTTGCCAGGCGCCGCCTCAGCACGATTTTCCTCGCCACGTGCCGTCGCTGCCTTCGATCCATCCGCCACAGACCACGTTCTGCACGTGGTTCTCGCGCCATGCGCGTTGCAACGCCTTTTCCGGCACGTCGCTGCGCTGTTCGTGCATCCAGCGCCAGAGCTGATGGCGGGCGCGGTTCGCTCGTTCGAGCAGGGCTTGGACCTCGTCGGGGTCGGCCGCGCCCTTGCACGCATCGGATGTGTCGACGATCAGGCCGTCTTTGCTCTCGCCGACGCAGTGCTGCGCCAGCAGCCCGTCGAGCCGGTCGGCGTCGGTGAGCTCGCTCTCGTCCACGAGCGGCGCGGGCCGAATGCCGAGCGCTTCGAGCTGCTCCGGCGTCAGCGGAATGGGACGCGGCTCGATGCCGGCGCGATCGAGCTTTCGCTCCAGATCGTCGAACGAGCCGGCCGCTTGCTGTTCGAGCGCCGTCGCGCGATCGACCATCACGATCTCCGGCGGCTTGAAGCACCCTGCGAGCCCGAGGCAGCAGGCTACGACCACGGCGAGATCGAGCAATCGGTTCATGGCATCTCCTTGAGAGCGGACCCGTCCAGCATCGGCGCGAGCATTTTGTCGACGATCGGTCCCATCGGGATTCCGCGCAGCTCGCTGATGCTGACCAGCGACGCAAGCCCGCCGAGCTCGAGGCGTGCGCTCGCGAAGCCGTGGTCGAAGACCAGGCGCAGGTGCTTGGGGTAGCCAAAGCCGAGCGCCGTGCGGATCCGGTTCATCGCTGGATCGACGTGCAGCGGATCCTGCAAGTCGAGCAGATCGAGCAAGTGCCGCTCGCCGATACGGAGGACTTCGGCGCGCCCGTCGATGGTGCGATCGCTGGCGGAGATCGCGACCGCGATGTTTCCGTCGAAGGGCTCGCCGTGCGAGGACTGCACGCCGCTCGCGCGCACGTGGAGCTCGAGGGTGGACCTCGGCCCATCCCAGTCGATGCCGCACTGGCCGGTGATGCTTCCGCCGCGGACTCCCATCTCGAACTGGCTCAGCGAAATGACGTTCTGCTCGATCGCGAGGTTTCCGACCAGCGGTGCGATCGACACGAACGGCGTCTTCAGGCGTGCGATCGAGACAAAGCCGCTGCGGCTGAGCAGCGGGTGCTGGTCGGCGAAGCGGAGCATCGAGTACGGGTTCCGCTTTTCGCTGCGCTCGAACCGAACGCCGTTGCGGCTGGCCTCGAGCGTCACCGCGATCGGCACCTCGCCGTTGGCGGTGTCGACTTCGATCCCCGCGCGCGCGAGCGTGAAGCTGACGTTCTCTCCCTCGAGCGCAGCCCGCACGCGGTAGAGCGCCAGGTCCGGCGAGGTCACGTTCGCCTCCACCGTCAGCTTTCCCCGGCCCTTCATCCGTTCGGGAATGGTCGAAAGCCGCACGAGATCCTGGTCGAGCGTTGCGGTGACCGAGAGCGTGCGGCGCCCTTCGCCAAAGTCGAGGTTCCCCGTGAGCGCGAGCGCTGTGCCGCCGTCGCCGTTCGCGACTTTCATGTCCGTGATGTGCACCACGCTCTCGGGACCACGCTCGGCCGACAGCACAAAGACGAGATTGCCCATCGGATACTCGGGTACGAAGGTTTGCTCGACAGCGCGAACGGCGAGGCGCTGGCTGAGCTCGATCTCCGGGTCGGCGAGACTCCCGCTGAGCGCGATGCTGGCGTCCTCGCGGACTCCGTTCAGGTCGATATCGCGACTTCCGAGGTCGACGTGCAGCGTCCCGATTTCGAGCCGGCTTTCCACGCTGCGGCGCTCGCCCGCGTGCATGTCGCTGTGCCATGCGAGGCCCGGCGCCACGACTGCGGTGTCCCCTTTGGCCCAGCGCAGGTGCGCGACACGAAGGTCGGCCGTGCCTTCGATTGCGGCCGTGCGCGTGGGGTTCGGCGCGAGCTCCACGCTGCCGTCGCGCGCCACCGCCGCGACGACTCCGAACAGCGTCCCGCGGGCAGAGAGCCCGAGCTCGAGCTGCGACAGATCGAAAGCATCGAGGCCGTGGAGCTTGGCCGCAAACGGTGCGAGGGGCGCGAGCCCGGCGAGGTCTGCATCCATGACGTACGCAATTGCTCGCTGTGACCCGTCGAACGACAGCGATGCAGACACCTTGGCCGCGGCTCGCCCCGCGCCCGTGAGCAGGAACCGCACAGACCGCTGCTCGCGGTCCACGCTGACCGAGAGCGTGAGGTGGTCGTCGCTCGGGTCGAGACCGTCGTAGGTGAGCGCCTCGGTGCGCACGTCCAAGTCGGCTTCGTGCTTCAGCACGGTCCCCTGCGACGCGAGCGTCAGCGTGAGCGAGCGCGCGGCCACGTGCGCGAACGCGGGGCGCTCGACGGCGAGCTCTGTAGTGGCTCGAATCGTGGGGTTGCGTCCGAGCAGGTGATCGACGTGTCCGCTCGATCGCAGCGCGACCGCGATGCGATCCCACGGCGCCGCGTCGATCAGATCAGTGGAGAGAAACGGGCGCGCGGTCTTCAAGCTCTGCGCCGTGGCGCGAAGCGCGAAGTCGACGGCGTCGGCGCCCTTGGTCGCATCCAGCGAGGCTCGCAGCTCGCCGAGGTCCACCGCCGCATGGATCACGCCGCGACTCGCTGCCGGGTGCAAGATGTCGGGTTGCAGCTCGCTGGCCCGCGCTTGCAGGCGCGCCTTGGTGCTCACCAGAAGCTTGCCGTCGCCTCCGCTCACGCCGAGCCGCGACGCCCCCGCGTCGAGCTCAAAGGCATACGGCGGGTGTCCAGTGAGGTTCGTGTGCGCGTGCAGCGCGAGACCCCCGACCTTCACGTGGGCCGCAGGCGAACGCGCCTCGAGCGCAGCCAGCGCGACCGACACCGCCAGATCCCCGCGCGTGGCGATGGGGGCACCTCCGTCAGGGAGCAGAGCGTCCACCTGGAGCGCGACCTCAGCGTCCCGCGCAGCCACGGAGGACACCCCGGCGCGCTCAGCGCGCGCGAAGCGCAAGCGAACACGACCACCGATCACGCCGCCCGGCGCTTGCTCACCCTCGAGCTCGACGGCGAGCCCGTCCGCAGCCAAGCGCTCGCCGCTCGTGACCACTTGCATGCTGGCCAGCTTCATCGATCCCCGGGCTGCGATGCCACCGCCCTTCGCGGGCTGTGCGCGCAACCTGAGCTCGCCACTCGCGAATTGCAGCTGTGCGGCGGGAACGCGGAGCGCGACGTTGGACAGATCTGCGTCGACAGCGACGACGCCGCCTTCGGCGAGACGCACCACCGGCCCTGCGACCAAGGATTCGATCTGCCAGCGCGCTCGGGCGCGCTCCGCGGTCACGGGGACGAGATCTTCGGGCAACCAGCGCAACAGCCGCGCGAGGTCGATCTCGCCCCGAGCGTGGCGCACGATCGGGCCACCTGTGTCCGGAAGCTCGATCGAGGCTTCGGCGAGCACGGCCTGATCACCGGCCTCGGCATGGTCGAGCCGGATCTCCGTCCGACCGGCCTTCGGATCGAATCGAACGCTCGCTTCGGCGTGAAGCCAGTGATCGGCGGACACGCTCGCCGCGAACGTCTGCTCGACCATGCGCAGATCGAGAACCGCGGTCAGCGCCGAGGCGGTTGCATCGACCGCGAGCCAGAGCTTCGCCCGAGCGGCCGTCGCCTGCGCGCCCACGTGTTCACGCGAGAGCCGGAGCTCGAGCGGTGCCGCGTGGGAGCCGAGGTTTGCCATCACGCGGGCACCGGTCGCAGGCGGAGCCGCCTTGCTCGCCCCAAGCGTCATCGAGAAGCCTTGGAGCTCCGTGCGGTCGAACAGCTCTCCTCGGAGCGTGCGGATCGCCGTGAGCGTGACGCGTTCGATGTCGACCTCGCCGATGGGAAGCGCCGTCCCCAGGAGCTTCGAAGCTTGCTGTGAAAGCGGTGTCGGGGCGGGCGCCGAGGTCGGGCCCGGTCGCGCGAGCGCGTCGAAAGAGGTCCTTCCCCGTTCGTCCACCACCACCGTGAGCGCGAGGTCCGACACCGCCAGCCGTCTCAACACGGGACCGCGGCCGAATAGCCATGCCCCGAGCGACCAACGCGCGTTCACACGACCGACGCGCGCGAGGTCCGGCGCGAAGGCACGGACCTCGGTCGGAGCCCGCACCCGCAAGCCATCGATTTCCACGCCCGAAAGCAAGTCGATGCGCACCGCGCCGTAGTCGATGTCGATGCCGGCCGAGCCGCGCGCGAGCTCTTGGAGCCGGCGCTTGGGCCACGGTCGATCCAGCGAGTGCAGCAGGATGAGCGCCGCACCCACGAGAAGTGCGCCGAGCGTGAGGAGACACGCCACGGAGTACCGAAGCCACCGTCGCGTGCGCTCGAGCTCGCGAATGGTGACGACTGGAGCGTCGAACGCAGGCCGCTTCACCCGGCTCGGAGTCTAGCCCATGAGCTGCCTTGCACCCGTGCCCGCAACAGGCAGATCCGGCATGGGGCATAACGCCACAGGCGCAAGTCGGATCGCCGAGGCCGCTCCCGGCTAGACCGACGTCATGTCGATCACGGTCCGGATCGACGTTCCTTCGTGCATCAGCTCGAACGCTTCGTTGATGCGGCCGAGCGGCAGTTTGTGGGTGATCAGGCTGTCGACGTCGATCTTGCCTTGCATGTACCAGTCGACGATTTTCGGGACGTCGGTGCGCCCGCGCGCGCCGCCGAACGCCGTACCCTTCCAAACCCTGCCGGTGACGAGCTGGAACGGACGCGTCGAGATCTCTTGGCCCGAGCCTGCCACGCCGATGATCACGCTCACGCCCCAGCCGCGGTGGCAGCACTCGAGCGCTTGGCGCATCAACTTCACGTCGCCGACGCATTCGAAGCTGTAGTCCGCTCCGCCTGCGGTCAGCTCGACCAGATGCGCGACCAGATCGGCACCGAGCTCCTTGGGGTTCACGAAGTGCGTCATGCCGAGCTTGCGCGCCATCGGCTCGCGTGCCGGATTGATGTCGATGCCCACGATCATGTCGGCGCCGGCGAGGCGCGCGCCCTGGATCACGTTGAGCCCGATGCCGCCCAAGCCGAACACCACCACGTTCGCGCCGGGCTCGACTTTGGCGGTGTAGATCACCGCGCCGATGCCGGTCGTCACGCCGCAGCCGATGTAACAGATCTTTTCGAAGGGGGCGTCCTTGCGCACGTTGGCCACGGCGATCTCCGGCAGCACGGTGTGACGCGCGAACGTCGAGCAGCCCATGTAGTGATGGAGCTTGGTCTTGCCGATCGAAAAGCGACTGGTCCCGTCGGGCATCACTCCCTTGCCCTGCGTGGCGCGGATCGCGGTGCACAAGTTGGTCTTGCGGCTCGAGCACGATTTGCACGCGCGGCACTCAGGCGTGTACAGCGGGATCACGTGGTCGCCCTTCTTCACGCTGGTCACGCCCGCGCCGACGTCGACCACCACGCCTGCGCCCTCGTGACCGAAGATCACCGGGAATAGCCCCTCGGGGTCGCCACCCGAGCGCGTGAATTCGTCGGTGTGGCAGACACCCGTTGCTGCGATCTCGACCAGGACCTCGCCCGCGCGCGGGCCGTCGAGCTCCACGTCCTCGATCACCAAGGGCTTGCCGGCTTCATAGGCCACTGCGGCTCGCGTCTTCATGGTCGAACTATCGCCAAAGGCGGCTCCGCTGGGAACTCAGGCCCCGCGCCTACTTAGCTCCGGCGGACAGGCCGGAGTGGCGGGATCCGGTCCTCATACTGAGCAATTCGCATCGGCGACCGCTGCCGGTTTGCGCACCACTGAGTCACCCATTTGGGTCACGTACGAATTATCAAGCAACCTGCTCAATTCAGGCCTTCACCCAGTGATCTCGGGTGCGCAATCGCTTACATTTGTTGGCGGGTTCTTGGTGGTTGCTGAGTAAAGGTGGAGCGCATGATGACAAAACAATTGGCGGTGGGTGGATTTCTAATTTTGGTTGTCGCTGGGTGTGGAGCCAGCGGCGGAAATAAGTCAGGCACCGGTACCGGCGGAACGTCGGCGGCCTTCGGCACCGGCGGTATCGCACCCGCGCCCGCGAACGGCGGAATCACACCCGCCGCGACGGGTGGGAAGAGCGGCGGGGCCACGGGTGGGACCATTGCGCCCTTCACCGGCGGAACTGGCGCTGCGGGCATGATGGCCACGGCCGGCACCAGTGGCGGGAGCTCTGGCAATGGCGGCACGTCCGGCAATGGCGGGATGTCCTCGCCCGACTCTGGTATGGCAGACGGGGGTCCCAAGGGCATGGGCACGTGCTGTCCGAGCGGCGACTGCCTTTGTCACGGCGACCCTCCGTCGGCGGTGACCCATGCAGCGGGACCGTTCAAGACCATGAACTACGCCCTCGCAGGGGCCGGCTGCGTGTTCTACCCGACCGACGCCACGCCTCCGTTTGCCGCGGTCTCGGTTTCGGATGGCTTCCTCGGTACGGGCGGATGCGGCCCTACTGCGCAGACCGGCGAATGGGGCCCGCTCTATGCCTCGTGGGGCATCGTGGCGATGATCATCGACACGGGCGCCAGTGATGATCCGCCCACGCGCGGCATGAAACTGACGGCGGCGATCGCGGCGTTCAAGACGGAGAA
>JBIOJD010000119.1:0-9686 GCA_044450485.1 Polyangiales bacterium
CCCGTGCAGCCGGTCGAGGGAGGCGAGTGATGACGCGGCAGCCGTCACGGCTGCTCGTCTTGCCGGTCCTGCTCAGCGTGGCGTTCGCCGCACGGGCGCACGCGCAGAGCGTGGACAAGGTCGGCCGTGCCTTGACCGAGGTCGAGGCCAAGGTCGATCAATTGAAGCGCGCCCCGATCCAGCGCTCGCAGCTGCGCAGCCCGACCTATGTCGAGGAGCGCCTGACCGACGGCGAGCTGTTCTTCCGGCTGCAGGACTACTTGCGCGCGAGCGTGATCTTCACCGACATCGTCGACAACTATCCTCAGCACCGCGCGTATCCAGATGCGCTCTTTCTGCTGGCCGAGTCGCTGTTCAAGGCCGGAGACTTCCTCGGTGCGCGCGAGCGCTATCGCGCGATCATCGCGCACGCCGACCAGGCGGCTTACCAGAGCTACGTGCAGCGCTCGCTCGGACGTTTGATCGAGATCGCGATCCACATCCAAGACTTCACGGGCGTCGACGAGTACTTCACGCGCCTGAGCAAGCTTCCACCGTCGGAGGTGGAGGCTGCGACCAACTACTTCCGCGCCAAGTACCTGTACAGCGTGGCGATTCGCGACGCCGAGTCCCCGACCGGTAGCGTGACGCAAGCCAAGGCCGACCCGCAGGGCCTCGAGCAAGCGCGCTTGGCCTTCGAGGCGGTCGCGGCGCGCAGTCCGTATTACACGGAAGCGCTCTATTTCATCGGCGTCATCTACGTGCTGCGTGGCCAGCTCGATGCCGCGGTCGATGCGTTCCGCCGCGTGGCTGCCGTCAAGGCGCAGAGCGAAGACCAGCGGCGCGTGATCGACCTGGCCGAGCTCGCGATCGGCCGTTTGCGTTACGAGCAGGACCAGCTCGAGCACGCGATCGAGGCCTACCAGACGGTGCCCAGCAGCTCGCCACTGTTCGACACGGCTCTCTACGAGATCGCGTGGGTGTACATCCGCATGGGCGACTCCACGCGCGCCGAGCGCGCGCTCGAAGTGCTGAGCGTGGCTGCGCCCGAGAGCCCGCACATCCCAGACGGCCAGTTGTTGCGCGGCAACCTGTTGTTGCGCGATGGCAATTTCAAGGGCGCGACGGGCGTGTTCGAAGGCGTCTCCGCGCAGTTCGGGCCGATCCGCGACGAGCTCGACGCGGTGCTCGCGCAGCACGAAGACGTGTCGGCGTATTTCGGCCAGCTCGTGCGCGACAACCTCGAGGCGTTCGACGCGCGGTCCTTCTTGCCGCCCGCCGCGTTGCGTTGGGCGAGCGTCGAAGGCGACATGCAGCGCGCGCTCGACGCGCTGTCCGATCTGAGCCGGGCGCGCCGGCTGGTGGGCGAGACCGAGAGCATCGTGGCGCGGCTCAATGCCGCCCTCGCATCGCCCGCCCCGGTCAACGTGTTCCGCGACCTGCGCAGCGATCGCGAGCAGTCCACGACGCTGCACAACCAGCTCGCGCGTGCGCGCAAGGATCTGGCTACGCTCGACCAAGCCAGCACGCAGCGCTACGGCAGCGCGGAGCTCGACCAGGTGCGGTCGCGGCGGCTCGAGCTCGAGCGCAGTCTGCTGGGCGCGCCCACAGGCCAGAGCGACTTGGAGAAGCGCACGCAAATCGCGCTCAAGCAATACGACGATCTCGCCAAAGAACTGAACCAGCTCAGCCTGTCGCTGCTCGGGATGGAAGCGCGCATCACCGCGACCGATCGGTTCATGAGCGACACGGCGAAGGGACGCGAAACCCAGGCGATGGAAGCGGTTCGCACCGAGCTCTCGACCCAGAAGAGCGCGATTTCCGACTACCGCAAGCGCATCAAGGACATCGGCTTGCAGATCGAGACCGGTCGGATGCAGGTCGGCGTGGGCGATCAGGATTCGCTGCGCGAGGAGAGCTTGCGCAAGGAGTACGCGAGCCTGGTCGAGCGGGAGCGCCAGATCTTGACCTCGCTGGGCGCGCGGCCCGACCCGCAGATCGACGCTGCCTTCCAGCGCCTCGCCGTGGTGGAGGGCACGCTCGACCAGCACGATCGCGATGTCGATGCGATCGTGACCGAGCGCGTGACCGAGATGCGCACGGTGCTCGGCGAGGAGGGCGCCAAGCTCACGGGCTATAGGACGCAGCTCACGGGCCTCGAGTCGCAGAGCGAAGAGGTCGTGGGCGGGATCGCGCTCCTGAACTTCCGTACAGTGCGCCAGCGGTTCTACGATCTGGTGCTGCGCGCGGACGTCGGCATCGTCGACGTCTCGTGGGCCGTGCGCGAGGAGCACCGCACTCGCGGCGAGACCCTCACGCGTGAGCGTGCGCGGGCGCTGCAGGCGCTCGAAGACGAGTACAAGGACATCATGGACCAGCAGGAGGGCGGCCAATGATGCCCGTCTGCTCCACGCGCGGGTCGCTCTCGCTCGCGGCACTGCTGTCGGCGATTTGCGCAATCTTGCCGGCGAGCGCCTTCGCCGAGGGCACCGGCCAGCCGGCGTGGCTCAGCGCTCAGACCGATTCCAAGGGGCCTTCGTTTCTGCAGGCCGCCGACATGCGCATCAAGGACCAGCGCCCGCCGCCGACGGCCGAGCAGGTCGCCGCGCTCAAGGAGATGGAAAAGGAAGTCTCGCGCTTCAACAGCATCGGTGCGGGCTACCGCGACACCATCGTGTCCCTGCTCAAGCGCCAGTACGACCGCAAGCGGCGCGACCAAGATGCGGCGTACACACGCCAGATCACCGCCGAGGAGAAGCTCGAGGACCAAGCGCGGCTCGATGCGATCGCGCTGTTCGAGCGCTTCGTGGCGAAGTACCCGACCGACCCGACCTATGGGCCCGACGCGATGTTCCGCTTGGGCGAGCTGTATTTCGAGCGCGACGCGATCAAGCAACAAGACGAGATGAATGCCTACCTGGCCGAGCGTGACCGCAGGCTGGCGACAGGCGAGTCCACCGACAACCTGGTCGAGCCGCAAAAGGACTACTCGGCGACGATCTCGGTCTACCAGCGCTTGGCGCAGGGCTTTCCAAACTACGACAAGCTGGACGGCGTCTTCTACTTGATCGGCTACTGCCACGGCGAGATGGGGCAGCAGGACATCGCACGCACCGCCTGGCTGAACCTGGTGTGCGGCAATCACTTCAAGTACACGGGCGAGGCGCCTCCAAAGGACGACCAGGCGGTGGTCGACGCGCGCGCCGCGCAGCACCCGGCGCTACAGCTCAAGACCGGCAAGAAGCCGGCGCCCGCGCCAGCCGCCGCGCCCTTCGAGGACCCCTACGCGGGCTGCGAGCCGCTGGTGAAGGACTCGAAGTTCTGGGCCGAGACCTGGCTACGAGTGGGTGAGTACCACTTCGATCTCGACTTCTCCAAGGATGGCCTGAGCCGGGCGATCAGCGCGTACAGCAAAGTTCTCGAGCGTCCGGACGATCGCAACTACAACCTCGCGCTCTACAAGGTCGCCTGGACATACTATCGCGCCAGCAACTACCCCCAGGCGATCGCGGCTTTCGCCAAGCTCGTCCAATGGTCCGATGACGAGCGCAAGCGGACCGGTAAAGGGTCGGAGCTTCGCGACGAGGCGGTTCAGTACCTCGCCATCGCATTCGAGTACGACGACTGGAACGAGAACCAGGTCTCCGATCCGCTGGAGGGTCAGCCGCGCGGCATCGACCGGGTGCAAGACGCGAAGCTCATGCCACAAGACCGGCCGTGGACCTCGGAGGTGTATTTCCGCCTCGGCTCCATCTACTTCGACGAGGCAAAGTACCCGGAGGCGATCGAAGTCTGGAAGCTCTCGCTCAAGCGCTGGCCGATGGATAGCCAAGCGCCCGACGTGCAGAACAACATCGCGACTGCCTACGCGCGTCACAACGAGCAGCCAGAGTCCATCGCAGCGCGTGCAAAGCTGAGCGACTACGTTCAAGGCTCCGACTGGTGGGAGGCGAACAAGGATCACCCGGTCGAGCAGCGCCACGCCGAGCAACTGGCCGAGGATGCGCTGATCAACACCGCGGTCGCGCACCACCAGCAGGCTCAAACCCTGCGTCGGCGCTGCGTCGATGCCCAGGAGCCCGATCTGTGCACGCAGGCCCAAGAGGAGTACGGCTTGGCGGCGCTCGCGTACCGCGGCTACATCCAGCACTACCCGAACAGCCCGCAAGCCTACGAGCTCAGCTACAACCTCGCGGACGCGCTGTACTGGTCCGAGAACTACGAAGAGGCGGCCAAGGAGTACGCGCTCGTGCGCGACTCGAACTTGGACGACAAGTACTTGTCGATTGCGGCGCGGCTCGCGGTCGAATCGATCAAGCGCCTGTTCGAGAAGAAGCAAGCTGCGGGCGAGATCCAGATGCGGACCGATCCGCCGGCGGCTGCAGGCACGCCGCCCAAGGTCACGCCCATCGATCCGCCGGAGCTGCTGCAGCGCCTGGCCCAGGCGCGTGAGCTCTACCTGGCGCGCGTGGACGACGCGCACGACACCGAGAAGGTGCGGGACTCGTACTTCTACAACAACACGCTGTTGCTCTACCTCTACGGCTACTGGGATCTGGCGCGCGAGCGTTTCTGGGCCGAGTTCGTCGGGCATTGCAGCGGACCGAAGGCGCAGGACAGTGGACAGGTCGCCTGGCTCAACCTCCGCAACATGGCGGTTGCCCTGAACGAGACCGAGGAAGTCCGCGGCCTGGGCTCGGAGCTGCAGAACCGCAAGTGCACGTTCACGCCCAGCGGTACCGCCGTGGCTGCCGTCGACTGCACGAAGCCGGAGAACAAAGACGCGCCGAAGTGCATCGCGGGTCAGGACCTGACCAACATGCGCTACAAGGACGCGGTCGACATTTTCGCGCGCGCCGAGAAGGCGACGGGCGATCAGCAGCGCGCGCTGTACGAGCAAGCGGCGAGCGAGCTGGTCAAGGCCGTCAACGAAGAGCCGAACCACCCACAGGCACCGCTCGCGCTCGAGAAGGCTGCCATCGCGCTCGAGCGTACGAGCCGCTTCGAATCGGCCGGGCGTCTCTACCAGCGCATCATCGACGAGGTCGGGCCGCGCAAGGCCGCCACGCCGGAGGACCAGAAGTCGCTCGACGCCATCCTCGCGAACGCCTACTTCCGGCTCGCTTACAACGCCAACCGCTTCTTCGACTTCGATCGGGCCGTGGACAACTACCGGATGCTCGCGGACTCGCCGCGCTTCTCGAAGTCCACCGACCCGCAGATGGCGGAGTGGCGCGAGGGCTCACTGATCAACGCCGCCAAGATCCTCGAGTACCAGCAGCAGTACGCACGGGCGGCGGACTACTACGGTCGGGCCGCGGACATCCTACGCGACCCCAACGAGCAGCGCGTGGCGCGCTACAAGGTCGCGGACATGGCGGTCAAGCTCAAGCAGTGGGCCAAGGCCGTGACCGCGCTCAGGGCCTTCATCGCGAAGTACCAGACCGACAAACAGGCCGGCGAGCAGCTCGTGCAGGCCTACGCCAGCATCGCCGACGTGCGCAAGCAACAAGGCTCGATGGCGGAGTACAAAGCCGCGCGCAAGGACGTGATCACTGCGTTCGCGCGCTCGGGCCAGGCGGCCGGTTCGTTCGCGGCGGAGTACGCTGCGAGCGCGCAGTTCGAGGAGATCGACGAGACCGGCCACGACTTCGAGAGCTTCGCGATCAAGCCGGGCAAGCCGGCGACCCTCGACGGTTACGTCAAGGGCGTGGCCGCGCAGATCGAGGCGGGCAGCCGCGAGGCCAAGACCAAGGGCGAGGCCTTCAACGTCGTTCCGCCGTACCGCAGACCCACTTGGACCATCGCAGCCTTCGTACGCCAGGGAAGGATCTACGAGATCCTCGCCAAGGCCGTCCTGAATACGCCGTTCGTGGTTCCGGCCGACCTGGAGAAGAAGATGAAGGGCCTACCGCCCGATTCGAAGGACCAGATCAAGGGCCAGATCGAGGACACGATCCGACAGTTGCTCGATACCCGCGTGAGACCGATCGAGTGTCTTGCCGTCGGCCGCTATGCGCTGGCCGCGCGCGCCGCGCGCGCCGGCAGTCTCGACAACACATACACGCGCGAAGCCTTCGATCGCATCAACGCGTACGGCGACGAGCGTATCGCCGAGTGCGTGGCGCAGGTCGCCGCGCAGGACAAGACCTTCCAGGCCTATCAGACCGGCGAGTTCACGCGCGCACCGCGCGGCCTCGACCTCGACATGCAGGCCGGCGTGGCGCCGCCGCCGCTCGCAGGACAGCCATGAGAACGGCGAGCTCCATGACGAGACCACTCGACGCTCAGCACCGCGCGCTGTGTGGCGCTCTCGTCGCGTTTGCGCTCTGCACAGGCGCTTGCTCGAAGCAGGCCGCGGTCAACGTCGGCGGTGCGCCGAGCGCTGCAGCCACCAGTGGCGGAGATTCGGACGGCCTCTCCAAGCGCATGCCGGCATCGGCCACGGCCGGCACCGCGCAGCCCCAAGCGCAGGCCAAAGCCGTCGAGGAGCACGACTACCGCCCCAAGATCGCGCCTGCGCCGGCCGTCCAGGCGAACCGCGCAGCGCCGCCGCCGCCGTCCGGACCAAGCCCCTGGGGTGCGCCCGATGCGGAGAGCGGCACGCCTCTGCCACCGCGGGCGAAGATGAACGCGGCCGCGAGCGACGCCTACGCGCAGGGCATGACCGCTGCTGCCAAGGGCGACAACGCGGCGGCGCGCACCGCCTTCGAGAAGGCGCTCGCCGCCGACCCGCACGCCTATCAAGCGGCCTTCGATCTCGGCGTGATCGCGGACCGCCAAGGGCAGACCAATCAGGCGTTGCAATACTACTCGCGGTCTCTGAGTCTGCAGCCCGACTACGAGGCCGCGGTCGATGCGACCGTGAGCATCGATCTGCGTCAGGGTCACGCCGATCAGGCGGTCGCGTTCAGCCAGCCGATCGCGACCAAGTGGCAGCGTAACCTGTACTTGCAGGCGATCCTGGCCCACGCGCTGGTGCAGGCGAACCGCCTCGACGATGCGGAGCAGGCGGCGCGCAAAGCCTTGCAGCGCGACGAGCGCTTCGTGCCGGCGATGGTGGCGCTGGCCGAGGCGAGCCTGGCGCGCGGCCGCATCGAGCTCGCCGACTCGATCCTCGAGCAAGCACTGGCGATCGACCCGAAGTACGCCGAAATCCACTTTCTGCAAGGCAAGCGCTTCCAGCAACAGGACAAGCCGGCGCAGGCGCTGACCAGCTTCAGCAAGGCCGTGGAGCTGCGGCCCGATTACGCCGAAGCGCGGATGGCGCTCGGCATCCAGTACATGGCCGCCGGCAACTACGCGCTCGCGCTCGAGCAGTTCGACGCGCTCTCGCGCCTGTCGCCCACGCTCGTCGCGGTGCACCTGAACCTCGGCGATGCCTACCGGGCCAACAAGCGTTGGCAGGACAGCAAGCGCGAGCTCGATCAAGCGCTGCGCATGCAGTCCACGTTGCCCGAGGCGCACTTCAACCTCGCGTTGCTGTACATGGACGCTGGTGCGAATTTCCCGGGCCTCAGCCTGCTCGACGCGCTGCAGCGCGCCGTGCTCGAGCTCACGACCTATCGCCAGCAGATGGGCGCCCGGCTCACCAAGGACGACAGCGCCGCGACTTACATCGCGGACCTGCAGCGCCAGATCGATCGCGAGCAAAAGCGAATCGACCGCGACAAGGCGCAGAAGCAGCGCGATGCGGATCGGGCCGCGCGCGCTGCCTCGATGGCGCCCGCAAAGGCAGCAGCGCCCGCAAAGGCAGCAGCGCCGGCAGCGCCCGCGAAGCCCGCGGCACCTGCACCTGTGGCGCCACCGGGCGGAGGGAACAAGAAATGACAATCGGCGCTCGAGAAAAATGGCTCGGCTTCGCGCTCTTCGCGCTGGCGTCGCTGGTCGCGCGCGGCGCTGCTGCGCAGGACAAGCGGCCCAAGGCCCCCAAGGTGATCGAGCTCGAGGAGATCAAGATCGAGGGGCGCGTGCAGAAGCCGAACGCGTTCTACATCTTGAATCGCTCGGCCCTCGGCTACGAGGTCATGGAGCTGCGGACGAGCTTCGTGCAAGAAGTCGTGCGGGCGGTGCGCAAGGACCCATTCTGATGCCGACGGCGCCCTCAGATCGGCGCGTCAGCTCCGCGCGTTGACCTGGTTCAACGCGATTCAAGTCGCGCTCGCCATCGGAGCGCTCGTGACGATCACCAGACAGCTGCGCGTTGCCTTGTTTCGCGCGCCCCTCGACCGGAAAGCGTTCGCGACGGCGCTCGAGACTGCGCTCGGCGCAGGTCAGATCGCGTTCGCCCGCGCCTTGGCTGAAGCGTGTCGGCCGGCGCTCGCGGCGCAGCTTGCCGCGCGCGTGCTGACCGAGCACGACTCGGGAGGCGACCCGAGGCGGGCGGTCGACGAGCTGCGCACCACGTTCGTTTCCACGCTCTCGCAGGGCCGTGATCTCATCGTGGTGCTCGGCCGCGTGGCGAATCCGATCGCGCTGATAGGCGTGATCTTCGAGCTCGGCACTGCGGCTCACGGCGGGGAAGGGCTGCTCGGCTTGCAGAGCGGGCTCGTGGCTCGGATCGCGCTGCAACGATCGTTGCTCACGTTTTCGCTTGGATTCTCCACGTCGCTTCTATGTTTTGCTGCCGCGGCAATTCTGCAGCGCGCGTCGGCTGGGCTCCGGGCGTCGCTCGACGAAGTGGCGGCAGTCGTCGAGCTCGAGGCGACCAAGACGGGGCGTGGGGCCATGTAGGCATTTGGGCGAGCCCCGAGCAAAGACCGCGATGCTGGACCGCATTTTGGGAGCGTTGTACTGTCCGGCCCGATCCGCTCTCGGGTCGCTCGAGAACCTTGGGCGTTCCCGAGCGTCCAATGAATCGTAGTAGGATCGGCCGACCGAAAGCCTGAAGGCCATGACCGACCAGACACCCCAGTCGTCTCAGCCTCCGCGCGGCGCACGCCCTGGCGCCATGACGATGGCGATGCAGGCCGTGCAGCTCAAGCCGACCGGGCCGAAGGTGCTGCGCATCGGCATCATTCAGAGCGGCAAGATCGTCGAAGAGCGGATCATTCCGAAGCGCGAGACCGTGACCGTGGGCTCGTCCGAGAAGAACCACTTCGTGGTCCACGGCGAAGGCGTGCCTCCGCGCTTCGAGCTGTTTCAGATCGTCGGCACCGACTACATCCTGAACTTCACCGACAAGATGTCGGGCCGCGTCGGCCTGCCGGGTGGCGTGCAGGACCTCGATCAGATGCGTCAGAGCGGCGCTGCCCGCAATGCGGGCGCTCACTATCAAGTCAAGCTCGGGGAGAGCTCTCGCGGCAAAGTCGTGATCGCCGGCACCACGCTGCTCTTTCAGTTCGTGTTGCCCCCGCCGGTCCAACCGCGGCCACAGCTTCCGGCCGCCGCGCGTGCGGGCTTCGTGCGCAGCATCGATTGGCTGTTCACCGCGTTCATGGTGTTCACCTTCATGACGATGTTCGGATTCATCGTCTATCTGGAGAACGCCGACTGGCCGCTGACGCAAGGCGTCGAAGCCGTGCCCGAAGAAGTGGCAAGGATGATCTACGAGGAGCCGCCACCTCCTCCCGTAGAGAAGAAAGAAGAAGCGACCACGGAGTCGGAGACGCCGACGGAGACCAAGAAGCCCGAGAAGAAAGAGACCGCGAAGGAAGAAGCGAAGCCTGCACCGGACAAAGAAGAGGCCCAAGCGGCGCAGGCCGAGA
>JBIOJD010000120.1:0-9685 GCA_044450485.1 Polyangiales bacterium
GAGCTCCAACGCGCGTCCGAGCAGCAGCTCGCGGACGTCGTGATGTTGCCCGAGGTCGGCGGCCACATAGGACACGCATGGCTGCGGGGCCAAAGGCGAGACCTCGTCCGATCCGTGCACGCCCAACACGAGGCGCGTTCGTTCATCGGCTGCGAGCGCGGCGACCAGCCGCTCGCCGAGCGCTGTGGTCGCAAAGGTCACCATGAAGGCCCTTCCTGTGGCCGCGCTCATCGAAAGACTCCGCCGCGCTCCTGCACGCCGCGATCGATCAAGGCCTGCAGCGCCTCGCGCGTCGCCGATGCAGCCTCGTCGATCAACGCGGTGCTCAGCTCCGAAGATCCGAGGCGGGCACGGAGATCGATCGGCTCGCCATAGTGAATGTGATAGTGCACGGGCAACGGAAACGGCGTGGCCATCACCGGCAGATAGGGCGCGCCGAACGGCCGCAGCCCTCGCACTCTGGCTGCGGTCGGCCACTGCTCTTCGGAGCCGATCACAGCGACGGGCACGATCGTGGCGCCGTGCCGCAGAGCGAGCTCGGCGTGGCCCACGTGCCAGCCCCCGAGACGATAGCGCGCGTCGCGTGGCTTGCTCATGGCAGCCATGCCCTCGGGAAAAATCAGGCAGAGCTCTCCACGCTCGAGCAGGCTGCGCACGTTCACGCGTGCGCCAGGAACCACGCCGACGCGTGCGAACGTCGCGGACACGAACGGTAGCTCGGCCACGAACAAGTCCGACACAGGCCGTGCCATGCGCGGACGGCGGGCGTGCTCGAACACATCACAGCAGATCATCGCGGCGTCGATCGGCAGCGTCCCGGCGTGATTCGCGATCAGGATCGCAGGACCTTCGACGGGCACGTTCTCGGCCCCGTGGGAGCTGACACGAAAGTATCGGCGGTACAGCGGTCCGATCAGCGCCAGCGCAAAGCCGAGCCAGTCCGGGTGCATCCCGAACACGTCATAGCCGTGGCCCGCGTCGATGTACCGCAGCTCCGCCAAGCGTCCGCGCTGCTGCTGCGACAGGAACGCGCTTCCGACTCCGCGCACGATTCGTTGTGCCAACCGCATACAATCGAGCGCTCAGCAGTGATGGATCTCGGTCACGCTCGCAAGCCGCGGTGGCGACTTGCGCTGCAGCGCCAACAGCTCGTCGTAGCGGTAGGTCGGACCCTGTTTGCACGCATACGTGCTCGCCACGTAGCAGTGTCCGCACAGACCTACGGCGCAGTGCATGCGCCGCTCGAGCGACACGAAAATGCGCTCGTGCGAAAGACCGCGAGCATGAAGCGCTTCCGCGGTGCCGCGCATCATCGGCTCGGGGCCGCAGATCAGGGCCGCGTCGATTTTTCCGAGGGCGGTGACGGCAGCCGGCAGCGCGATCACGGGCGTGCCCTGCAGATGTCCCGAACGTGATGGATGATCGAAGGTCTGAAACGATGCGAGCTTGCCGGTCATCGCGGTGCGCTCCGCGGAGAGCACCTGCGAGACCTCGGTGCGGCTGCCGTAGATCAGCGCTGCCTTGCCCGCGGGCCTCGAGGCCAGCACCAGGGCGGCGCTGCACAGGGGCGCAAGCCCGCAACCTCCGGCTACGATCAACACGCGGCCTGACCCCAGCTCTTCGATCGGCCAGCCGCGACCGTAGGGCCCACGGACGCCGAGCACCGCACCCTCCTTCAGCGCGAACAGCGCGGTCGTGAGGCTGCCGACTTTGCGTGCGAGCAGCGCGATGCGCCCGCTGTGATCGAGACCGTTGACGTAGGTGAATGGCGCTTCGCCGTGACCGGGCACGCTCAGCATGAAGAATTGCCCGGGTGACGGCGCCACCAGCGTTCCGGCCTCGAGGGGCTCGAGCAGGTAGTGACGCGCGTCCTCGCCGTCGTCGTATTGTTCCGCGATGCGGACCGCCACCGGCGTCATCTGTGCTGACAAGCTCATGACTGCGCGATCCTCCGCAACACCGATTGTGCCCCGATCACACCCGGGCACACCGTATCGCAACGCCCGCAGCCCACGCAGCCGTGGCGGCCGAAGTCGGAGCGAAAGTCGTCGGACAGCTTGTGATAGTAGAAGCGCTCCACGCGCTGGCCGCGCGATGCGGCCGGATGATGGCCGCTGGCTTCGCGCTGGAAACCCTCGAGCAAGCACGAGTCCCATAGCCGGGTGCGTTCGACGTCGGCGCTTGCCGGATCGCGCTCGTCGCGGGTCGTGAAGCAAGAGCAGGTCGGACACACGGTGGTGCAGCCCGAGCACGCCACGCAGCGCAGTCCCAGCTCTTCCCAGGTGCCGGCGCTCACCTCGCCGCGGTTGAGCCGCGCGACGCCGGCAGCAACGTGGGCCGCGTCCCCGAGCCGCTCGCGGGTCTGTGCGGCGGCGGCGCGGCGCCGAGCCTGCCAGGTCGCAGGTGGAGCCGAGAGCTGCAGCCCTTCGATCGCGCTCTGACCGCGCCGCGTCTCGGCGATCAAGATGCTGCTCTCGGAGCCTGCTTCCAGGAACACGATCAGGTCCGCGGTCGAAGCTCGCACGCTCGGCCCGGTATCCATGGCGTGGCAGAACGCGTGCGGCGAGCACGGCATCCCGCAGTCCACTCCGACGAGGAGCGTGGCCGCGCGGCGCCGCTGGTAGTGTGCATCATCGGCGAAGAACCGGTCCTGGTAGGCGATCGCGACCAGATCGCACGCCGTGACGCCGAACAACACCTGGGGCGGCGCCTCGGGCACGCAGCTCACGAAGCGCCTGCCATCGAAGCGAAACAGGGGCTCCCGCTCGGCAAAGAAGAACTGCTTGGGCGAAAAGATGGGCCGCAGCGGTGGGTTGCGCAGGGCGATCGGCTCCTGCACTGCCAACCAGTGCGCCTCTTCGCCGTCTTGCACCGCTGCATACAACGCCGCTCGCGCCATCAGATGCGCGCACAGACGTGCGGTGTCGTCGAGCCGGTACGCTGTCACAGCCCGCCCTCGGAGTGGAGCGAGCGCGCGTCCTTCGGAACGCTGCCCTCGGGCAAGCGCGTGACGCGCACCGCGCATGCTTTGAGCTCGGGCATCTTCGTGATGGGGTCCTGCACGTCGTTCGTGAGCAAGTTGCTTGGCGCCTCCTTGAAGTGGTAGGGCATGGCCACGAGCCCGGGTGGCACGTCGTCCGAGAGCACGGCCCGCGTCTGCACCGCGCCGCGCCGCGAACGGACCTCCACCGCCGTGCCCTCTACGATCCGCATCGCGCGCGCATCGTCGGGGTGGATGAACAACACGCCTCGCGGCGTCTCACGCTCGAGCAGCGGAGACTTCCGGGTCATGGAGCCGCAGCCGTAGTGGAAATGCAAACGGCCGGTGGTGAGCCAAAGCGGATAGTCGGCGTCGGGGATCTCGGCAGGGCCCTGGTGCTCGAGCGGCACCATTCGCGCGCGTCCGAGCGGGAAGCGCTCGGTGTGCAGCACCGCCGTACCTCGAGGGTGCGCCGCATCGCAAGGCCACTGCAAGCCTTCGCGATCGAGCGCCGCGTAGCTCATCGCCGAATAGATCGGGCTCACGCGCACAAGCTCGCCGAAGATCTGCGCCGCGCTCGACCAAGCCAATGCGGCGCCCCCGCCGAGCCGCGCTGCGAGACCCGCGGCGATCTGCCAGTCGCTACGCGCCAACCCGGGCGGCGGCACGGCGGCACGCACCCGCTGCACGCGGCGCTCCAAGTTGGTGAACGTGCCGTCTTTCTCCGCGAACGACGCAGCCGGCAGCACCACGTCCGCGAGCTTGGCGGTCTCGGTCAGGGTGAGCTCGCACACCGCCAGCATGTCGAGCGCACGCAGAGATGCCTCCACCTGCGTCTGGTCCGGGTCGGTGACCACCGGGTCCTCGCCGAAGACGAGCAGCGCGCGCAAGAGGCCCCCGCGCGCCGCCTTTTGCATCCCGAGGGAGGTGAGGCCCGGGGCACTGGGCAGCGCCACGCCCCAGGCTTGCTCGAACCGCGTGCGCGCCGCGGCGTCCTTCACGTCTTGGTAGCCCGGATACACATCCGGCAGTGCACCGACGTCGCACGCGCCCTGCACGTTGTTCTGACCGCGCAGTGGATTGATGCCAGTGCCCGGCCGGCCTACCTGCCCGGCCGCGAGCGCGAGATTCGAGATCGCGATCACGTTGCTCGTGCCGGTCGCGTGCTGGGTGATGCCCATGCCATAGGCGAGAAACGCGGCCTTGGCTTCGGTGTACATGCGCGCGGCGCGCTCGAGGTCGGCCGCCGGCACGGAGGTGAGCGCCGCGACGCGCTCGGGCGAGTACTCCTTCACGCGGGCGCGCAGCGCATCGATGGGCTCGACGCGCGCGCGCAGGAAGTCGCGGTCTTCCCAGCCGCGCTCGAAGATGATGTGCAGCAAGCCGTTGATGAGAGCGATGTTGGTTCCGGGCAGCAGCTGCAGGTGCAGGTCCGCCATCCGCGCGAGGCGGGTCTTGCGCGGATCGACGACCAGCAGCTTTGCGCCGTCGAGCTTGCGCCGCATGATGCGGCCGCCGAGAATCGTGTGGTTCTCGGTCGGGTCGCAGCCGAAGACCACGATCAGGTCCGACCGCTCGATGTCGGCGATCGAATTGGTCATCGCGCCGGAGCCCAATGTCAGGCGCAGCCCTGCGACCGAGGGGCTGTGGCAGATGCGGGCGCAGTGATCGACGTTGTTGGTGCTGAGCACCGCGCGGGCGAGCTTCTGCACCGCGTAGTTGTCCTCGTTGGTGGCGCGGGCACAGCTCACCACGCCCGTGGCGTCGGGACCGAGCTCTTCGCGGGCCGCCCAGATCGATTCGGCGACCAGGTCGAGCGCCTGGTCCCAGCTCGCCTCGCGAAAGCTTCCGCCCTGCTTGATCAGCGGCGTCGTCAAACGGTCACTGGGATCGATCGCGAACGCCGACGCGTAGCCCTTGATGCAGAGCTGACCACGGCTCACGGGATGCCGCAGCAGCGGCTCGACGCCGACCACGCGGTCGCGAGACACACGCAGGCCCATGCCGCAGCCAACGCCGCAAAACGGACAAATGGTCGACACGACGCGCTGCGGAATCGGCGACGTCACCGCCGCAACATACACCCGCAGACGTCGTCCGCACCTCGTGGCGCGAGCGCCTTCAGCCGCCTGGCTGCTTCGAGCTCACAGCCCGGGGCGGGCGTGCACGATGTCGAGGCCGTAGGCCTGGCCCGCGGCGTGGCAGGTGGCACAAGACTCCATGAGCTGGCTCGGATCGGTCCCGCTCACGAGCGTCATCGTGGCGACGTGAACCGCGGTCTGGTCGTCGTCGTGGCAGCCCGTGCAGGCAGCCGCCGTCGGGCCCATGTACACGTCGCTGTTCGGCACGCGGGTCTTGGTGGAGTCGATGCGCGTCATGTGAGACGGCAGGAGCGCCCGCAAGGGCAATTGGTAGTGCGCCGGTATGTGGCAGTGGGTGCAGTCCTTGCGGTCGCCTGGGAACAGCACGCCGCTGAAGTCGTTCGTGCCGATCTGGAACGGTGTCGAGCCGCTTGCGCCGGTGTGAATGCGGTGGACCATGTGGCTCAAGCGCAAGCTGGTCGTGAGCTTGGTCTGGCCCGCAGGCGGCGCCGGGATGTTGGTGCTGTCTTTGTTTCCGTTGTGACACAGCACGCAGTACTCGGGGTCGTTGCGCGAGCCGCCGTGCGCTTGCAGGTCGTCGTGGCACTTGTTGCAGTTCTCGACCACGACCGCCGCGCGCCGCGACACGGCCGTGGCGTCGGTGATCGGAAAATAGAAGACGTCGTTGTGCATGAAGTAGTTGGCGTTGAATTGCGTGTTGTCCGGCTTCGACGCCTTCTGCACCAAACGCGCCTCCATGCCGACGGCCCACGACCCGGTGAGCGGAATCGCGGGAGTCACGGCGGCGGAGATCTCACTCATCTTCTTGGCCGACGTCCAGGTGAACTCGCCGGGGTTGGCGCCCGCGGTCAGCGTGCCGGTCACGCCCGACGTCGCTTGCGCCGTGTATTGCATGGCATTCACGAAGTCGGTCGTGGGCCCTGCGAAGGTGAAGCGGATGCGGTCGAGCGGCGTGGTCAGGATGTCGTAGGGGCTGCCGTTCACGGCCACGCTGAAAGACACGACGGGAAAGTCCGACGCGGTCGCTCCCGTGACGCCCAGGATGCCTCCGGTGAGCACGGGCGCGGCGGCCACGAAGAGGCCGGTCGTCGCGTCGCGCAGGTCGAGGTGCTGGTCGGTGCGGTGGACCTTCACCACGTCGGTCTCGAGCGTGGCGATCGGCCCCTGGCCCTCGGCGTGACAGTCCACACACAGGGTGTCGTCCGTGCGCGAGCCGCCGCTGTGGGGCTTCTTGCCGGGCGGGATCGAGTTGATGTTGGTGAACTCGAACACGACGTCGTCGTGGCACGAGCCGCACACCGCACGCGAGAAGCCCGTCTTCCAGCGAGCGCTGTCCGCTCCGCCCTGGTGACAGGTGTCGCAGTTCATGGTCGACTGCGGAAATTCGACGGCGGAGAAATCGTGCACTTGGTCTGCGTAGCCGGTGATCGTGTACGGCGTCCCGTGCACCACGCTCGGCAAGCTCGAGCCGCTGTGGATCTTGTGGACCATTTGGCTGAGCTCGAGGGCGTTCCCGGACTCGGGATCCGCCATCCCGCTCACGTGGCACGTGATGCACAGCCCCACCTCACGGCGAGAGCCTCCGTGCGCCTGAAGTGGATCATGGCACTGGTTGCAAGCCGCGGTGGTGACGATCGCGCGCTGCTCGGTCACCGTCGCTCCGTCGGGCCTGAAGCTGAATATGGGATTGCTGGCATACGCCACGCTGTCGACCGTGCGTGAAGCAAAGGCTGCGACGGTATGGGTCTTCGTCGGGTCGTAACCGGATGGCAAGGCATTCGCGAACTTGTACGTGTACGTACCCTGTGAGACGTCGACCTCGGTCCAGGTACCAGCGCTCTCCGACTGTGGCTGCATCGCGCTCGCCAGCACGGGCGCAACGCTGTTCACGGTCTTGCCGGTGATGGTCGCGACGTTGTACGGCACGTACTCGCCGACCGTGCCGCCGGAGCTCGCGAGGTACGCCAGGACGAAATTGACGCTGACCGGCCCTGGAGTGTAAGTGCCCGTGCGATCGAGCGGCTTGCCCTCGGCGTCGCGGATGCGGACATCCACGACGGGCATGAGATCGGCGGGCACGGCGACGCCCGAGATTTCGACTTGGAGACCCGGGCCCACGACGTACGCGCTGCGGCCAGTCGCCCCATCGGGGCCGGCTCCGCCGTTCGTACCGTCGGTGCCGTTCGCGCCGTTCGTACCGTCGGTGCCATGGGTACCGTCCGCGCCCTTCGTCCCATCGGCGCCGTTCGCGCCGTTCACGCCGTCGGTACCGTTCTTCGCGTTCGACACCGTCGCGGTCGTGCCGTCCGCGCACTGAATCGTCTTGCTGCCGTCGGAGTTGGCTTTCACCGTGCAGGACGTGCCCTTCGCGCCGCTCGACACGATCGCCTGCGTGCCGTCTTCGCACACGATCTTGGCCGTGCCTGCGTCGGCTTCAGTCTTGACGGTGCACGAGCTTCCCTGCACGCCCTTGTCGCCCGAGCAAGCGGCAAACGCGATCGAAGCCGAGATCAATCCCCACGAAGCAAGCCGTCGTCGAAACATGAACCCTCCCAGAAGACGCGAGCAGACAATGACCCGTACGCATGCGAACCAAGTGACTGCATATGCACCATGCGGTCGATGGCGAGCCACTTACAAGCGATTTCCGGAGTCATACAAACACCGCAAGCGCCCCCTGACCAAAACGGGTGACGCCACTTGATCCGACGCAAGCGCCTGGCAAACGCCTCGACACTGACGTTTTCGTATACCCTAATCGCGCCGCGAACGACTTTGGCGGGGGCGGCGCGCAGGGACTCATGCGAACGCTTGGCTTTGCGACCTTGGCAATGTTCGTCGGGTGTGGCGTGGCTTCTTGCGCGGGGCCAGCCGGGCCCAAGGGCCCTGCGGGCGATGCCGGCGCCGAAGGGCGGCAAGGCCCAAGCGGCGCGCGCGGCGCGGACGGCGCGCAAGGCCCGCGAGGTGACGCGGGTCCGCCCGGCGAGGCAGCCGTGGCGACCGACCCATTGCCGCTCGAGCCCGATGGCATCGTGGGCCTCGTGCGCGATCCGAGCGGACAAGCCGTGTCGCGCGGACGCGTGGTGCTCGTGCCTGCGGTCGACGTGGCATCGCTCGCGAAGGTCTCGCTCGATCTCTCGCTCGCGCCGAGCGACGCCGTAACCTTCTTCGGTGACGAGCCAATCGAGGATCTGCTCGACCAAAAAGCAGCGGACTACACCGGCGCCGATGTCGCCGCGGACGGTAGCTACCGCATCCCTGCGCTCGATACCGGCGAGTACTTCATCGTCTTCCAACCGGACCCCAACGACGAAGAGCACCTACCCGGCGGCGATCAGTGCCGCAAGGCGCTCGACCAAGCGTCGCTCGTCGGCACGCGCATCGACATCCAAGTGAGCGGGCAACCAAGCTCGGCTGCAACCTACGTCGGCTCGACGGCATGCTTTGGCTGTCACGGCCGCCAGCGCAGCATGCGTAGCGCGCATCGCGTGGGGCTTTCCGTGCCTGGTGTGCGAGGCGCCTTTCAAGATGTCTCACACTTCGCGACGTTCGATGCGTTGCTCGCGCGCTTCGATGCGGGCGCCACGCTCTACTACTACGACTGCGATCCCGGCAAGAGCGGCGAAGCCAAGTGCAGCGTCGCGGATGCCGATCCGACAGCGGCCACGCCGAGCGCGGTCGTGACCTTCGAAGCACACCTCGGTCGGGATACGGGCGTCGCGAGAACGGATCCGGGGGCGTATACCTTCACGCTCGTCAACCGTCTCGGCTCCGGCTCCGCGAGCTATGCGGTGGTGCTGACGTACGGGGGCGCGCTCCACCGGCAACGCCTGCTCACGCGCAGGACCAATGCGAGCGGGACCTTCAGCTACCTCGTGCTGCCATTGCAATGGAACGACGCGGGCGCGACCACGAATCCGTCGCCCGAGGACTGGCCCCTGCGCGATGCGCACTCGGAGCAGTGGTACGATTTCACGGGGAAGAAACTGCGCGAGCCTGGAGCATCCGACGGCTTCGACAATGGTTGCGCCGGATGCCACTTCACCGGCATGCAACTGGCTGGCGACGCTGCGTCGGGGTTCGTCGCGCGCGCCGCCGCCGAGCCGAACGGCGACTTCGACTACGATGGCGACGGACGCCGCGACGAGATCAACGTGGGCTGCGAGGCATGCCACGGCCCTGGCTCCGAGCACCTCGAGAGCGAGGTGCGCGGCCTCCACATCGTGTCGCCGGGCCTGCTCACGCCCGAACGCGAGACGCTCCTTTGCGGGCGCTGCCATTCACGTCCGGCCGGAGTCGGCGGTGGTGGCACCGAAGCACCGCTTTCGAGCGCAGGGCTGATGCCGCGGCCGGGCATGCGGCGCGCCGACTTCCTCGCGAGCTTCACGACGCGGATCGACGCCGCACCTGGCGATCTGTATCCGAGCGGCGATTCGAGGTCCAGCCACCAGCAGTACACCGATTTCGTGCGCTCCGGGATGTACCGCAATCGCAGCGTGCTGATGACGTGCTCGAGCTGTCACGACGCGCACGGCAGCGACGACAATCCGCACGACCTGCGCGCGAGCGGCGACGCCGTGTGCACCTCGTGCCATTCGAGTGA
>JBIOJD010000121.1:0-9684 GCA_044450485.1 Polyangiales bacterium
AGCTGTTGCGCGTGCGCTTGCTTCGCTTCTGGGCTCCCGCCCTCCGGCCGCGGGCGTTCCTCGAGCAGCGAGCGATGCTGCGTCATCAGCTCTTGCAACTTCTCGTTGCGCGCCTGCAGCTCGTGGAGCAGCGAGCGCACCTCCGAGAGCGCGGGCTTCGAAGAGGCGCCCTCGCTTGCCGCTTTCCCGCTCGTCGTGCCTTGGGCCGCAACCGCCGCCACGAGACCGAACCAGCACAGCAGCGTGATGGCAGATAGCTTCATGACCCCTCCAGTTCGCGTGACTCTATCACCGCGATCGCCTGCACGCACGGCTCGGCTCGACCTCAGGGCGCAAAGGTTCCGTTCTTCACGCAATAGCCGCCACGCACGTCGGCACTGCCTTGGCCCACGGCCTCTAGACACGTGAAGCCGCTCGGACAGGCACAGGCGGCATAGCCGTCGGGCGCATCGCAGCGGCAACTGCAGTACACGCGCTCTTGCACTTCCGTTGCATCGGCGCAGGTGCCCGCGACCAGCGCAGGGTCACAGCTCGCGCGGGGATCGCCGCGCAGGCGATACACCAGGCACGCGCCACCGCCACACTCGGCGTCCGAAGTGCCGACGTAGGCCTGCCGATCGTCGAAGCCCTGATCGGGAACCGCGTCGGGCTCGCAATGACTTCCGACGTGCTTGGCGTTCGCCGACTGGCTACCTGCGCTACAGCTCGCCCCGTTCGCAGGTCCTGCGACGCTCGCGAGCAACTGCTCGACGCACTGGAGCTTGGGCGTCACTCCGAACGGCGGCTTCGCGCCTGCGGTGAACGCGATGCGCTGCTTGGCGGTGCCGGTGCAACCGCGTTTGGTCTCGTCCGAGAAATCATCGTAGAACCAACCGTCCGAGTACGTGACTCCATCGGTCATCGTGGGCACGTAGCCCATGCTGCCGCCTCCCTCGTCCTTCACCGCCAGCTGCGCCACGCGGCAGATGGCACCGCCGCGGTCGCTCAGGGTCGCACCGCCTTGGTCCGGGTCGAGCAGGAACTCGAAGCCCCGCGCATGACAAGCGACGGGCGTACTGGCAGGCGCAGTCCCCGGCGGCGGCAGCTCCCACACCACGTTGCAATCCACGAGGCCATCGGTGTTGCGCGCAAGCGTGCGTGGCAGGCAGGCTGCGCCGAGCTGCTTGGCGATGACCTTCACGATCTGGTCGAGCGCGGGGCCGTAGTCCTTCTGGCAAATCGACTGCACGATGCCGTTTTCGCCGAAGCCCGCGGCGACTTGCACGATGCGGCGCGCTGGGTCGGCGGCGCCGACCTGGCTCTGACTCGCGGCCGCAGCGCTGGCGTCGATCACGCATGCATGCAGGAGCCGATCGTCGCTCGGATCGGTCGTGCCCTGGTTGTTGATGAACTCCTCCATCCGTGGATCACCGAGGATGTTCTTGTAGAACCTGTCGTGGTCCGCGGGATTGGCGAGATCGACGTTCGTCAGCGCGTCGGGCCCGACGAGGTCTGCGGGCACACCTGCGATCGCGGCGAAGCTGACCAAGTTCTCGTTGCCGGGCCGGAGCGCCTTGAGGCCGTTGATGTAGCGCTCGACCGGAAACAGCGCCTGCTGGTTGAAGTGGCAGCGCACGACCATGCCCTGCATCACGAGCGGATCGTTCGGATCGAGAAACTGCGGCGGCGTGAATGGCTGCGTATTCGCAGACGAGCAATCGTCCTCGTCGGTGAGAAGGATGACCGAGATGAGCGAGAGCCCTGCCACCGGATCGTTGCGCACGAAATCAGCGTTGTCCGTGTCTCCGTGGCCGAGCGTTCCCCGGCCGGTGGTCGGATCTGCGAGAAAGGTGATGCGGTTCATGCCGCCGTTGTTGGCGGCCATCGGATCGACCGATGGCCACAAGGCTTTCAGCACCGCCTCGAGCGGGTGCTCGAAACCGCAACCGCCGGTGCCCACCTGCGCGATGCAACCGAAGTCCTGGGCGGTCTGCGCCGGCTGGTTCACGCCCGCCGTGAAGCTCAAGAAGGGCGGATAGCTCGCTTGGCAGCCGGCCAGCTGTGCGTTCGGCTGATGTTGCAGGACGCCGTCCTGTCCGAGGCCCTTGCAGTTTTGGATGCCGTCGACGCCCGGCAGTCCCATGTCGCTCGTCACCACGCCGAGGTGCAGGTCCTTGGCCGGCGGGAAATCGTTCCTGCCGTCGCCGTCCAGGTCACCGGTGGTCAGGACCGTGATGAGGTGAGGGAGCTGAGCGCGGAGCAAGGTTTGTTTGTCGGCCATCGAGTCCGAGTTGTCGATCATGAACAGCATGTCGACGCGGTCGTTGTTGGTGGCCGCGATCGTAGCCGTGGTCTCGGAGACGACGCACGCCGGGCCATCTTGCGGCAACTTGCCTGGCTGGCCCTTGCTGCTGCTCGCGACGCTGGCGTCGCTCTTGCTCCCACCGTGGCCACCCTGACCACCGCTCGAGCCGGCTCCTGTGTGTTGCCCGTAGCACCCGGCCAGCAATGCCACCGCAACCCACGTGGTCGTCCTCGGCTTCGACACCCGCTCACCCCCTATCCGTGACGAGAGAAACTTCGAACGCTGCCACGCGCTTGTCAAGGCAAGGCTGGTTGCCTCGAGCGCCGACGCGCTTGGCGGGTGTGCGACGATCCAGTCGCCCGCGGATCGAGGTCGCCGTTCGGGCCCGCGTGGCACACTTCGGCACACCACCGACGAAGCTCGTCGACGCGGCCAAGTACATTCTTGCGTGAATTCGCGGTTTGCCCGGACGGCATGCGCCTTGCACGATGCGCTCGATATGGGCTCCGGAGCGCGCGAGGGACCAGGGTCGAGATCGCTCCTTTGGTCGGCGAGTCTCGGAGCCGTGATCGTCACGCTCGCGGTCGGTTGCTCGTCGAGCCGCGTCATGACTGGCACTGACAGCTCCGGTCGGCCAGCAATGGGAGCAACCACCTCGGCCAATGCTGGCGGCGGCAGCGGCGGCAGCAGTTCAGCGGGAACGGGAGGACTGTCCGGAAGCGGCGGCAGCACCTCGACCTTGGTGGCAGGAGGATCCGGTGGGATGAGCGGAACCCCGGCCGACGCAGGCCGCGTCGTGACTGGAGCATCCGGTCATGGCGGCGCGGGCGGCGCAGGCGACAGCGGAGCCGCAGGCACGGCAGGCGGCCCAAGCGACTGCCCGCAGATCACGTTTCGCATTCTCCCAGGCGGTCCAGGAGGCGCGTCGAAATTCTGCCTCGGGGGCCGCTGCGGTAACGCCCCTTGGGTAACCGTTCTCGACGAGCATGGCAACGCGCTTTCACAAGACCTTCAGTGCGGCGCTCTCGACTGCGCGACCTGCGCGCCAAAGATGTGCGTGGGCGCGTGTGGATTCTCGCCGATGCTCGATCCCGCCGGCGCAGAGATCACGTGGGAAGCAACACGATGGACCGCGGGCGGAACGTGCGCCTCGTCAGGGTTGGCGTGCTCGACGAAGAGTGGCTGCGTGCCGAACGGACGCTACACCGCGCACTTCTGCGCAGACGCGCCCGATCCCGCAGCCACTGGAGTGGGCGCGTGCGACTCGGTTCCGATTCCGAGCACGCCCACCTGCGTGGATGTCCCCTTCGACTACCCGCCGACGGCGCCCGTGCAAGGCGTGCTCGACCCGCGAAAGTAGGTTGCAAGAACCACTCGGGCGGTATGCACGCGCCGTGCGCTTCAGCCCGAGCTATGTGCGGTAACGGTTCTGCCTGTGTTGCGCATCCCGACCTGCGCGCTCGGCAACCTCTGCGCCGGGCAGCTCGCGGCGAAGCACGACGTGCGCAGAGCCTGAGAGTCACCTCGCTTGCCCCAGCGGCATTTCGATGCGCACCGTCGCGCCCGAGCCGAGATTGCTCCGGACTTCGATCGCACCGTCGTGCGCCTCGACGATGCGCTTGGCCAGCGTCAACCCGAGGCCGACCCCTCCCCCGCCGCGCGAGCGGCTGCGTTCGCCGCGAAAGAACGGGGTGAAGACGTGAGGCAGATCCTCGCGGCTGATGCCGACGCCGGCGTCGCTGACCTCGATCGCGAGCCGCTCGTCTGTGCGAGCGGTACGTAACACGATCGGACTGTCCGGATCGGGCGAATATTTGTGCGCGTTGTCGAGCAGGTTGTCGAGCACGCGGCGGAACAGCATGGGATCGATGCGCAACATGGAGGCGCCGGCGTCGATCGACAGCTGCAAGGGCCGTCGCGGGTTGCGCAGCTTGAAGCGCTGCACGGCCGCCTCGATGACCGTCTGCACCGCGATGTCCTCCGGGTGGAGCGCGAAGCTCGCCGCAACCGACTTGCGGTCGTCGATCGCCAGACGCGTGGTGTGCAGCACGTCCTCGAGCAAGGTCTCGAGCTCGGCCAGGTCGAGCGAGATCTCCGCGAGCGACGCGCGTGCCGCGGCTGCGTCGCCTTCGGCCGCCATGTCGAGCGCGACTCGGATGCGCGCGAGCGGCGTACGCAGCTCGTGCGAGACATTCGCGAGCAACTCTTTCTCGTTGAGCACGAGCTGTTGGACATGGCCGGCCATCTCGTCGAATGCTCGGCCCACCTCGCCGATCTCGTCGTTGCGCGAGAGTCCGGTACGAGCCGCGAGGTCGCCGCTGCCAAACGCCTGTGCTGCGGCCGAGAGCTGGCTGAGCGGCCGCGTGAACCAGCGCCGGATCAAGAAGGCGCCCGCGCCGACGATGAGTAACCCGCACGCGAACGTCAGTGCGATCGGCGTCGCATACGGCCGGCGGTGATCGGGCCGCGCGGCGATCACGTACTTGCGACCGCCCTCCTCCACCTGCGAGTACATCACTTGGCGGAAGGGCGGCCCTGTCGGGGGACCCCGACGCCCTGCACCCGGGCGGAACTGTGGGGGCCAGTGAGGCGGACCATGCACGTGGTCGACGGCGTTCCACCACGGCCGGTGCAATGGCGGGCTCACGTTCGATGCGATCAGCTCTCCACTCTCCGCGTACACCGTGAGCTCGACGTCGTGGCGCGCGTGCAGCTCCAGGAGCTCGTGCAGCAGCGCTTCGCGGCGTACGAGCAGCGGCTTGATGCGATCGGCGAGGTGAGGCAGGTTCCAGCGCGCCGCGGAACGAGTGACCGCGACGCCTATCGCGATCGCCGTGAGCGCCACCAGAACCAGCTGCACGACCCCCACGGCGTAGAGGCGCCAGACCATGCTGCCGCCGGGCGGGTGTTTCATCGAGCCCCGCGTGCGAGCATGTAGCCGACACCGCGGATGGTCTTGAGCAGACGCGGGTTCTTCGGATCGTCCTTGAGCTTCTGGCGCAAGCGCGAAACGTGCACGTCGATCGAGCGGTCGAAGGCCTCGTCCGCCGTGCCGTGCAGCAGATGTAACAGCTGCTCGCGAGTCAGCACGCGGCCGGCGCGCTCCGCGAGCACGCGCAAGAGCTCGAATTCGTGCGTGGTGAGCGACAGCGGCTCGCCGTGGATGGTCGCAGCCATCGCGGAGGCGTCGACCACCACGTGGCCGACCTGAATCAACGTCGCCCGCGGCCCGCTTCCGCCGCGGGCACGCCTCACATGCGCACGGATGCGCGCCAAGAGCTCGCGCGACGAAAACGGTTTACTCAGATAATCGTCGGCCCCGGTCTCGAGCCCGAGCACGCGATCGGCTTCTTCGTTGCGCGCCGTGAGTATGACGATCGGCACGTCCATGCGTTCGCGGATCTGGCGGCACAGCGCGAGCCCGTCCGCGCCCGGAAGCATCAGATCGAGCAGAACCAGATCGGGCCGCACGCGCAGGATCTCCGCCAGCGCCACATCGCCCCGCGCAACAATCGCGACCCGCACTGCGTGCGACGCGAGGTACTGCGCGGTCAACCGAGCCAACCGTTGATCGTCTTCGACCAACACCACATCGATCGACTCCTCGTCTTCCATCCTCATGCTCGCTTCCGACGTAAGGATGGCCCGCGCAGGCCCAGATCGAAACCTCCAGTGGATCGCGAGCACGCGCTCGAAGACGCGCATGGTGAATCGCCCCAACTCGCGCACGAGCACACGCACGGTCGCTGAGCGTGGAGACGTTCTCTTGCGGCCGTCTTGCGCAATCGTTTCGAATTGTTGAGCGTGCACAAACGCAGACCGTGGCCAATTTCCGCACGGGGCGATTTGCCTCGTGCGCGCGGCCGAGACGCTCGAAACAATCCGCAACGGTCGCGACACACGCGCGCACAGCGACGCGCTCAAGTTGGCCGGCGAGTGGTGGCCGATGTCATCCGCGTATCGAAGCGAGCGAGCGGGCAGCCGAGCAAGCGCCACGAGCCCTCGCAAACGATGAGGCGAATCGATGATCTTCTTGAATGCGAACGCCGGTTTGATTCACGAGCTGTTGCAGTTGCCAATCTTCCACGCCGAATGGGTGCTGTGGCTCCTGTTCGTGCTCTCGGTCGCTTCGGTCGCGACGATGCTCGAGCGCCAGCGCTTCTACGTTCGCCATCGAGTCGACGTGCGCGAGGTCGAGCGGCTGCTGAACGACGCGCTCGATGATCGCGACGCGCACGACGCGCTGCGACGCATGCAGGAGATGGATGCGATGGAGACGCGTGTTCTCCTCTCCGGTTTGCACGGCCTCGGCAAAGGGGCGGATTCGGTGGAAGAGCTGTTGGCCGGGGCGCTCGGAGCCGAAAAGCTGCGCTACGAGGGCCCGATAGATTTTCTGGCCACGGTCGCGTCGAACGCGCCCTTCGTCGGGCTGTTCGGCACCGTGCTCGGCGTCATCCACTCGTTCAACGACCTGTCACACGACATCCGCAACGCTTCGGCAGCGGTGATGGCGGGCATCGCGGAGTCGCTGGTCGCGACTGCGGTCGGCCTGTTCGTCGCGATCCCTGCGATCGTCGCCTACAACTACTTCAAGCGGCAGATCCGGGTAAGTGCGCAGCGCACCGATCAACTCACGCGCGTGCTGCTCTCGCATCTCAAGCGTATGGACGTTCCCGTCGTGGTTCCGAGCAGCGACGCTCACAAGACCCGGGAGGCGTAGTCATGGCCGCCACACCGACGCCCGTGGACGACGAAGGACCTATCGCCGTCATCAACGTCATCCCCTTCGTCGACATCAGCTTGGTCCTGCTCGTGATCTTCATGCTGACCTCGGTCACGATCGTGCGCTCGAGCTTCGAGGTCGACTTACCCACCGCGGCCAGCGGCGGGGCCGCGGTGACCTCGACGCTGAACGTGGCGATCGCGGCCAACGGACAGCTCTACTCGGACGGTCGGCCGGTCGAGGCGCGCGGGCTCGCGGACATCACCCGCAAGATGGCCGCACAGAATCACGAACTACAGGCAGTGGTCGCCGCCGACAAGGCAGTCGCCTACGGCTCGGTGATCGCCGTCATCGACGTATTGAAGTCGAACGGGGTCAAGGCCTTCGCGCTCAACATCGAGCGCGGCCGGCCGGAGGGTGCGCTTTGAACGTGGCCGTCCTCGTCGACCATCGCCCCGCAGCGCCGCGACAGCTGCGCCGCGCGCACAAGCGACGCAGAGCACTTCCCCCTCGCTTCGCCTCACTCGCAAAACACGCGAGCGAGCTTCCGCCGGCTCCGGCGCCCGGCACCGGACTCTCGATCGCGGCGTTCGCCGCCGGCTCCGCGCTGCTGCACGCGCTCTCGTTCGCGGCAGCCGTGCTTGCCGGCCGCATGGCGGACACCAACTCGCCCGCACCCGAGGAGCCCGTCTCGATGAAGATCATCGAGGTGGCCGCGCCGCCACTGCCGCCGGTCGAAGAGATCACCGAGCCCGCGCCCGAAGCTGCGAAGCCGCCGCCCATCGCGCGCCGCACCCCGCCGCCACCGCCGACGAAGAGCGAGCCGGAAGAGCCCGTTCCCGATCCCAGTCCGCACGAATTCGCGAGCCCGACGCCGGCTCGGCGCATCGTGGGCCTCAGTCTGTCGTCCACGGTGCAGGGCGGTCACGGGCCCGCGTTCGCGGTCGGTAACACGCTCGCCGGCAGCACCGCATCGCGCGCGGCAGCGCCGAGCTCCATCGCGGCGCTGGCTCCGGGCTCCACCGACCCGGTGCGGCTATCGATGCCGCAGCCTGAGTATCCCCGGCGCTTGAAGCTTCAAGAGATCGAAGGCCGCGTGCGATTGAGCGCCGTGATCGGCGTAGACGGGCGAGCCTCGCAGGTCGCGCTCGTGCAGAGCTCCGGCCACGACGAGTTCGACCACGCCGCGATCGCCGCAGCCGAGCGCGGACAGTATCAGCCGGCGATGCGTGGAGGCGCACCGGTGCCTGCCCGCATCACCTTCAGCGTGGAGTTCCGGCTGCGATGACTCGCTGCACGAGCCGGTGGGCGTGGCTTTGGCTCGGGTTGCTGGCGTCCCTCACCTCGAGCTGCGAACGCAAGTTCACGGCGCAGAGCGAGGTCACCGGCTTTCGACTCATCACCGTGACCGCCGACCCGTCGATCGTCGCTTTGGGTGGCAGCACGGTACTGCGAGCGATCACCTACAACCCGAGCGGGGACGCGGTCAGCTACGGGTGGAGCTTCTGCCCCTTTCGTGGCGGCAGCACCAACGACTACCGCTGCCAGGTCGACGAGGGTCAGTTTCTCGACGACATCGGCGACCCGCCGCAGACGGCGGCTTCCTTCGGCTTGGGCTCCGGTGATCTCACGCTGCTCCGCAACAACCTCGATCCATCGCTGTTGCTCAAAGCCTGCGCGGGAGCGAATCGCATGATCGCAAGCGACGCCGGCGCCGCGGCCGACGCGGCGGTGCAAGACGCGGGCCCTGCGCCTGCGTACACGGCGAACTGCAACAACTTCGGTTTTCCCGCCACGGTCGAGCTCGACGTGCATCACGGCGATACGACCGCGCGCGCGATCAAGCAGGTCTACCTGGCGCTCTACAGCGGCGCACCGAGCAACGCCAACCCGGGCATCACGCAGTTGCTGTTGCGCGGTCCCTCGGGCGCCACCGCGACGGTGGCGCAGCGCGGCACGAAGTACACGCTGGAGGCGGACCTCGCCGCCGACGCCGCCGAAACCTATCCCGTCGGTGAGGGCCTTCCCTCGAGGACGGGAGCGACGCCCTCCGCCACCGGTGGGCCGGGAGCTGCCTTCGGCGGCGGCGTGCGCGGTCGTGCACGCACCACACGTGAATCGCTCTCGATCTCTTGGTTCGCCGATCGCGGCCTGCTCGAGTCGAGCGAGACCTCCGGTTTGCCCCCGGCGATGAGCGATCAGGACGCCGGTGAGGACGACGGCGGAACACCAGCGATCAACAGCGCAGGGGTGGGGACTTGTCCGCGCCCGGACGCAGGCACGCCGGATGCCTCAGTCATGGACGCATCCACCAAAGATGCCGGCAGCGCGGTGTGCATGGACTTTCGGACCAACTCCTGGACGGTCGGCTGGGACACGCCCGTCGGAAGCGCGGCCATCTACGTGGTGGTGCGCGACGACCGCGGCGGCGTCAGCTGGTTGCACAAGCAGGTGACGGTGCGATGAGGCTGCGCAGCCCGCTCGCGTTCGCACTGCTGTCGAGCTGCTGGATCGCAGCCTCCGCCAGGGCCTTGCCGCGCGAGCCGGCGCCTGTCCCAAGACCGACGGGGCCGGAGGTGCCCCCCAGTCAGGCGGGCGGTTCGGACGCCCTGCTCGACGCCGATGCGATCACGCCTCCTGCGCTCGTGAACGCGGCGACCGCGGTCTATCCCGCCGC
>JBIOJD010000122.1:0-9677 GCA_044450485.1 Polyangiales bacterium
CTCTCGAGGCGGTCGAGCACGCGCTTGCGGACGTCTTCGGAGCCGCTGTTCTTGTACTCGCGCACCATCTGGTCGTAGGTCTCGCGGTCCGCGGCGCTGCCGGGCGGCGCGATCGAGACTGCGCCGCTGGGGCTCCGGTCCGCCGACGGCGCCACGGAAGGCCGCATCGTCCGCCGTGACGCGCCGCCCGCCGGTTGCTCCGGGATGCGCGGCCTGCGCACCGCTCCGGGGCTGGTGCGGAACAGCTCGTACTCTTCGATCTCGCCGAGGTCGAGCCCGGAGAGCGTCTGCTGCAGCTTGTCCCGTAGCTGGGCGCCTTCGCGCTTGGCGGCGCTCACCATCTCGCGCATGCCTTCGGGAAGGGTTTGCGTCGAGCAGATCAAGCGCACGGTGGCGGTGGTCGCCGAGTTGTCGCGGTAGACTCCGAGGTAGATCGCGCCGCCGCCCGTCTCTTCCTTGAGCTGCTCGCTGAGCTGCTCGAAGAACGAGAACGGGGTGCCCGCAAGCACCGACTCGGGCGCCTCGAGCACCAGCCCGAGGTACGACACGCTCTCGAGCGCGTAGCCCTGCGGCATGATGTTGCTGAACTGCACGCACTCGCGCACGGCGCCGATCACCGACTCGGTCGTGAGGCGGGCCATCTGACGCGAGTCGAAGTTGAGCAGGCCCGACGACAACAGCAGCGCGCGCAGATCCTCGCCATCGAGCGTGCGGATCGGCGTCACGCCCTTGCGCTCGTTCAGGTGATTGAGCGCATCGAACGGCTCGACGATGAGCTTGTTGATTTCCGTGTAATAGCGGTCGAGCGACAGGTCGCCGTGACCCTCGGCCAGGCGCGCGTTGTCCACGAAGATCCAGCCGAGCGCATGCTCCTTGACCAGCTCGTTGACCGCGCGCACGGCGTTGACCTTGGCGATGCCGCTCTCGTGATCGCTCGGCAGCGTGGCCAGCACCAGCAGCGGCAGCGAAAGGTCGTCGAGAACCTTGACCAGCTCGGCCACCGCCGAGCCGGTGCCGCCGCCGAGCCCGCAGCAGATGAGCACGATGTCCGCACCGTTTGCGATCTCGGATACGCGCTCGCGGATCGTCGCCGCGTTGACCGCGATGCACTGCCGGCCATAGGTAGCGTCCGAGCCTGCGCCGTCGTGCCCGTCGACGCCGATGTAACAGCGCTGCTCGTCCGGCAGCGACAGGCCTCCGAGCGAGGACAGCGTCGACAGGTCGGTCGAGGCGGTGTTGAAGGCCAGCGCCTTGTAGCCGCGGTTTGCCAGCTCGGCAGCCAGGTTGCCTCCCGCTTGTCCCAGACCCACGGCCACGATCTCGAGTGCTCTTCCAGCTGATGTCACGCTTGCCTCCAGGTCAGAAGCGGGCGGCCACTATAGATCGTGACCCCAGGTCGGTCCACCGCTCTAGGACAGGCGCCTGTCCGCGATGTCCCCATTCGGGGAGGTGGAGGTCAGGGAGCGGTGTGGCTGCAGCAGCGGAAGCCGACGTTCGGCAGGCGGACCTGGTCGCTCGCGACCGCGAAATCGAACGTGCAGGTCATGCCGCCGGGCACGTTGTTGTAGCTGCCGCCGCGCAGCGGGTTCTGGCTCGGCGAGCTGGGCCCGACCGTCCATTCCTTGGCGTTGCCGCTCATGTCGAAGACCTTGCCGCCCGTCGTGGTCGTGAAGCACTGGGCGTGCGAGCCCGTGGGCGCGAGCGCGTCGTCGTCTGCAGCGCCTGGAGCCGCCGCCAGATCGTGGCCGTTGCACGCGCTGCCGTCGGTCGGGTAGCTCGCGAGATCGGTCAGGCACGAGCCGCTGCTCGGCGTGTAGCTCAGCAGGCAGGTGCTCGTTCCCTCGCATGCGCTGACCCAGTCCGCGAGCTCGCAGAGCTGCATGTCCGCGGCCATGCAGGCGGCCAGCGCTTCGGGATACGTGGCGCTGGTCCACGGCAACACAGAAGCACGCGAGCACGCCCTGGTGCCGATGACGCCCTGATCGCTCGAGCTGGCGTCAGGGTGAGACGCCTCGTACGTGTCGATCCACAGATTGGGGCCGGCCTGCACGACGTCGTCCACGACGTAGCTCGGCGCGCTCCCCGGTGCGCTCTTCGGCTCGTCCACCAGCCCGTCGCAATCGTTGTCGATGCCGTCGCAGATCTCGTCGCTCGGATCGATCGTGTGCGCGATTTTGCAGCTCACCCCGTTGCCGCCCTTGTTGCACACGAGCTTGCCCGTGACCTGACACGCGCCCACGCCTTCGGTGCACGCGTCGCCCAAGGTCTTGAAGGTCTCGTCGACGCGGCCGTCGCAGTCGCTGTCGATGCCGTCGCACTTGGTCTCTTCGGTCTCGCGCGCATCGGGGTAGCGGCAGGTGAACTGGCCTGCGATGCAGGTCGGCGTCGTGCCCGCACAGAGCCCGGCTTGCTCGCAGTTGTTGACGTCCGGGACCACGTCTTCGTCCACTTTGTAGTCGCAGTCGTCGTCCTTGCCGTTGCAGGTCTCGGGCTGCGGATCCATGCAGGTCTGTTGCTGCGTCGATCCGTCCGATCCGGCGTCGCCGCCATCAGTGCCTGGCGCGGTGCCGCCGTCTTGTGCGCTCGACGCGTCGCGGGCTCCGGGAATCCCGCTGTCGGAGCTCGACTTGTGAGTGCCAGAGTCCGTGCAATCGACGCAGAACGGAGTGACGCGGCAGCCGAGCAGGAGTGAAGCCGCCACAAGCGCGATGCTCGCGACCAGCGCTGTACGCGTTTGCGTGCCCGAAGGAGAACGACGCCTCCTGCGCAGCCGAAGCGCGAGGCCGAGCCCGAGCAGGGCAAGCGCGCCAGCTCGACCGCGATCGGGGCTCCCTGCTGCGACGCGACACGAGCAGCCACCACCGCCTGCTGCCAGCACGCGCGCGTTGGGGTCCGAGCCGGCGTACGCGCGCTTGCTGGTGTTGCCCGCCGTAGCCGCGCACTGGCCGACCGCGCACGCCTCGCCGGCGGAGCAGCGCACATCCCAGCACGGATCGCGCTCGCACATCCCGGTCGAGACGCTGCAGGCGAGCCCGTCGCCGCACGTCATGCCAGGGCACACGTCGGCGACGCATTTGCCGTCGCTCGGGTTGCAGACATCGTCACTCTTGCACTTCGTGGTCGCGCACTGGTCGGTCACGCAGCGACCGGCGTCACAGCGCTGGCCGTCTGCACACAGCAGCGTCGCGCAGCTGCGCTCGCACTTGCCTTCGCGGCACACCTCGGTGCTTTTGCACTTCGCGTCAGCACAGGCGTCCTTGCCGCACTTGCCCGACACGGGATCGCACAGCTCGCCCGCGCCGCAGCCGAGACCGGTGCAGTCGTTCTTGACGCAGCGCCCGTTGCGCTTGCTGCAGATCTGTCCATCCGGGCACGCGACCCCGTCGCAGCGCGCAACACACATTCCGGCGCGGCACAGACACGTCGCGACGCTCGGGTCGCTGGGTGCGCACGCCAGCTCGTCGTCTCGGGTCAGCGTCGAGGCTTCGCAGCTCGGGGCATCGCAGTTGTCCGTGACGCAGAAGCACTCGCCGCTCGGCTGCTCGATCTCGGGTCGCAGGCCCTTCGAACACGAAGGCATGAACTCGGCCGTCATCACGCAGTGCGGCACGCACACGCAGCCGATGCACTTGCCGTCCGGGCAGAGCGAATCGGGAACCTCTTCGTCGACCGTGCCGTCACAGTCGTCGTCCTTGCAGTTGCAGGTCTCGGGCTTGGGGCCAACCTCGCCAGCGCACTGGTCGCTGCCGCTGATGCACATCAGCGTGCCGGGCATGCAGGAACCCTTGTCCGTGCCGCACGCGCCGCCCATCGGGACGTCCTCGTCGATGTGACCGTCGCAATCGTTGTCGAGGCCGTCGCACACCTCGTCCGGCACGGGGCCACAGCTGCCACAGGCGTTGAGCACGCCTTCGTCGATCAGGCCGTCGCAGTTGTCGTCTTTCCCATCGCACACGGTCTCGGGCGGCTTGACGCACAGCGTCTTGTCGGTAATCCCGTGCGGCAGATCGCAGAACTTCGGGATGCCCTCGTCGATGAGCATGTCGCAGTCGTCGTCGAGGTTGTTGCAGATCTCGGCCGGCGGCTGCGCATCCGCGATGATCTGGTTGAGCGCCGCCGAGAGCTGCGCCTCGTTGCTGGCGTAGTAGCCGTGCGTGGTACCGCCCGCGACCGCGATGTGCTCGATGTGCTGGTCGCCGGGGCTGATGCCGAAGCCGATCGCGTAGGTCGAGATCTTCTTTGCGACGGTTCCCGTGGCGCTCGGCACCATCGACTCGGTGAGCATCTCGTAAGCAAACTCGGGCGCGCTCTCGGAGAAGTTGTTGTTGCCACAGGTGGTGACGCTCGAGCACCCGGTGGCGCAAGTGATGCCGGTCGCCAGGTTGGCCTTGGGGCATCCTTGCCAGGCAGGGTTGGCGGCGATGATGTTGGCGCAGTCGCCGCAACACTCGTCGCCGTCGGTGAGCAGAATCACGCTGAGCGGTCGGCACGAGAGCCCGGTGTCACCCATCGTCGGCGGCTGAAACCCACCGAAGCCCGTCTGCCAATACTGTCTCGCGGCCAGCAGCACGCCCCCGATCGGCGTGTTTCCGCCTGCGCAAAGCTCGTCGGCAGGGCCTGCGCCGTTGTTGTCGACCAGCGGCAGGATCTGCTGCCAGCTGTTGGTCTCGACCGGAACTCGCAGCCAGCCGGCGTCCGGTACCGGATCGCACGTGCCGACGTTGCTGCAATCGGTGTTGTTGCTCGCCTTCGAGTACTGCATCAGGCCGAAGTCGGCGTCGCCGGTGGCCTGTACGATCTTGGTCAGGGCGCACTTGGCCGAGCCCATCTTGGTGTTGGCATAACCGGGGCAGCTCGGAGCTGGCATGCCTGAGGGGATGGCGTCGCTCATCGACCCCGATGTGTCGACGATGACGAGGAAGTAGGGTCTGACTGCGGTGCTCTGCGCCGCGGCCGGAGCCGCGAGCCAGCACAGCAGCAGCATGCTTGTGAGCGCTCGTTGCAGGCGCACGATGGCTCTCCTCATGGTTTTCGTCCGGAATCGAGCGGAAATTCGGTTTCGCGCAGCCGCGATCGCATTTTGCGCGGAGCTTTGCTCACACGCTGCAATCTAGCAAACGATATGCTCCCAAACGAGGCTGCGCGGCGCCCCAGATCTTGCGGTATCCGGTTACGTGAGCGCGTGTGGGGTGGGGCACGTCGCCCCGGCGATTGCCACGCTTCCCCTGGCCCGGCCGCCCGGTGGTATGCTGTGAAGCGATGTCGAGCCAGACCGCGATCCCCGCAGTCAGCGCGTCGGTGGTCGTCGTGGGCGGGCCGGCGGAGCTGGTGGAAGCAACGCGACAGGCCGCCGGAATCGCGGCCGGGGCCAAGGTCGAGACCGCAGAGCTCGCGAATGCGGCCACGGTGGTGGCGTCGATCCGTCCCTTCGCGATCGTGATGAGCGAGGATGTGTACGCTTTCGACGCAGCGGAGTTCGACGCGCTCGCCCGCGACGTGAACGCGGCCCTGCTCAAGATCGAGGTCGGCGCTCGGGACGCCCGTGCGCTCGAGCGCACCCTGATGCCCAAGCTCGGCAAAGCCCACCGCCAGCGCCACGGTTGAGGGCGCCTGCCCCGAGCCCGCGGGGCCGTGCTACAAGAGGGCCACGCCGGGCGTGCCGAGCCCGGTTCTGACAGGGGGTAGGTCCGGTGAGACGGTCATCGATGTGGAAGCTCGGATGCGCCGTTGTGCTCGTTGCGCTCGCGGCATGCGGCGGCAGTGCGCCGGCAAGCTCGACCGCGCCGACGGTTGCGACGGCCAGCGGCAATGAAGCGGCGGAGCCAGCGGCCGAGCCGGCGTCGCCGGGCCCCGAAGCCGCGCCCGCGCCAGCTCCCGCGGGTCCGGCTGTGATCGCGGTCGAGGCCAAGGTGCACGGCAAGACGGTTGCTGCGTCGATCGAGCTTCTCGGCGAGGATGGCCAGCCCGCGGCGAGCGGCAAGAGTGGCGAGCCCATTCGCACGCAATCCGGCGAGTACGAGATGCGCGTGAGCATCGCGGATGCCGCGGCTCTCCTCGACAAGCCGACCCAGCGCAAGCAGCTCACGTTGCACGCCGGTGACGACCTGCACGAGGTCGTGGAGTTTCCCTGGGCCATGATCCAGCTCAACGTGGTGATCAACGGCCGGCCCACGACCAACGCGAGCGTCAAGCTCATGCGGCAGGGCGCGGAGGTCGGAACGCTCAAATCCGGCGCGGACTTCGTGCCGATCTCACCCGGCAAGTACGAGGCCGAGGTGAAGGCAGAAGGCGCTTCGATCGCGGTCCACGGCCTGATGTTTCCGGACGGCGCAACCCAGACCGTCCCCGTCAACGTGCAGTTGTAGGGCCGCGGACAAGTGCCGATCGCGCCATGGCCTTGACCAAGTCCGTGGTCGGGTCTTAGCTGTCGGGCATGCCGCTTTCGACCCAACGACCCAAGGTGAGGACCTTGGCAGAGCTCAAGCAATCGGGCTACCGGCCCAAGAGCCTGCGCGAGGAGATTCGCCTCAACTTACTGGCCAAGCTGCGCTCGAGGCAGCCGCTGTTCACCGGCATCCTCGGCTACGACGACACCGTCATACCGGCGATCGAGAACGCGTTGCTCAGCGGACAAGACTTGCTGTTTCTGGGCGAGCGCGGGCAAGGCAAGAGCCGGCTCATTCGCAGCCTCGTGAACCTGCTCGACGAGTGGCTGCCCGAGATCGAAGGCAGCGAGATACACGACGACCCGTTCGCGCCCGTGTCGCACTTCGGCAAGATGGCGCTCGCCGAGCACGGCGATGCGCTGCCGATCGCGTGGGTGCACCGCGACGACCGCTACGGCGAGAAGCTCGCCACGCCGGACGTGTCGACCGCAGATCTGATCGGCGACGTGGATCCGATCAAGGTCGTGGAAGGGCGCTCGCTCGGCGACGAGCTCACGATTCACTTCGGCCTGATGCCCCGCACCAACCGCGGCATCTTCTGCATCAACGAGCTGCCGGATCTCACCGAGAAGATCCAGGTCGCGCTGTTCAACGTGATGGAAGAGCGCGACGTGCAGATCAAGGGTTACAGAGTGCGCCTGCCGCTCGACATCCTGGTCGTCGCCAGCGCCAACCCCGAGGACTACACCAGCCGCGGCCGCATCGTCACGCCGCTCAAGGATCGCTACGCGGCGCAGATCCGGACGCACTACCCGCAGACGCGCGAGCTCGAGCTCGCGGTGGTGGAGCAAGAGGCGCATTTGGCCGGCATCGAAGGCGTCGAGGTCTTCATACCGCCGTTCATGAAGCAGCTCGTGGCCGAGCTCACCTTCCAGGCGCGGGTCAGCCCCGACGTCAGCCAGGCGAGCGGTGTCTCGGTGCGGCTCAGCATCTCGAACTACGAGACGCTGGTCGCGAACGCTTTGCGACGTGCCTTGCGGCACGGTGACGGACAGGCGGTGCCGCGCATCTCCGATCTCGGCGCTCTGCGCACCTCGACGCTCGGCAAGCTCGAGCTCGAGTACGCGGCCAACAACCGCTCCGAGGACGACGTGGTGTCAGAGCTGATCAAGCGCGCGAGCAAGATCGTGTTCGACGCGGTCGCGGGCGACATCGCCGTGTACAAGCCGATCGTCGAAGCGTTCAACAAGGGCTGGATGGTCGAGATCACCGACATGACGCCGCCCAAGGAGTTCGTGGAGGGCATGGACAAGATCCAGGGGCTGCGTGCGGTGGCGCTCAACCTCGCAGGTGGAGACTCGGCGCCGCGGGTGGCCTCCGCGATCGAGCTGATCCTCGAAGGGCTGCACCTGTCGAACAAGCTCAACAAGTCGACCACCGACCGCGGCGCGGTCTACGGTACCAAGTGAGCGCATGAAGGTCGTTCTCTACAGTCGCTGGGACGGGTCGCAGAGCGAGTGGAAGCTCGACGCGGATCAGGCGCTCGACGCCCTCAGCGACCTGATGATGCAGGGGCTGAACGCGCGCGAAGCCATGCAGTACATGCGCCAGTACGGCTTCGACCTCGCAGGCCAGGACTTCCGCGTGATGGGCGTCCAGGAGCTGATGCACGAGCTGCGCAAGCAGGCCCGTGAGCTGTTCGAGCGCTACGACATGCGCGAGGCCACGAACGACCCGCGCCAGCGCTTCGACGAGCTGACGGCGATGGAAGAGCAGACGCTGCGCGAGAACCACGGCTTCGAGTCGCGCAAGATGAACGACTTCCTCGATCGGCGTCACGGCCCTTCCGAGAAGCTGTCGCAGCAGATCGAGCGTTTTTCGGACTACGAGTTCGAGAACGAAGAAGCGGCCGAGGCGTACGCGGAGCTCAAGCAGGACCTCGATCGGCTCAAGGCGCTCGAGGACTTCCTAGAACAATACAAAGATTACTTCCGCGGCAAGACGCCGGCCGACTACGAGACGGCCCAGCAAGTGCGGCAGCAGCTGCAGGCCACCGAGCAGATGATGCAGGCGCTGCAACAGGGCAAATTCGACCAAATCGATCCCAATCAGCTCGGCGAGCTTCTCGGACCGAACGCCTCACGCTCGCTGATCATGCTGCGCGACCTCGAATCGAGCCTGCGCGATCGCGGTTACCTGCGCACGCGCGACGGTCAAGACGAGCTCACGCCCGCCGCCGTGCGGCGCATCGGCGCTCAGGCGCTCGCACAGGTTTACAGCAGCCTGCGCAAGGCGCGGCAGGGCAGCCACGAGACGGTGTCTTCCGGCGTGTCGCTGCCGCGGCCCGACGAAACACGACCGTACGAGTTCGGTGACGCGCTCGACGTCGACGTGGTCAAGAGCGTGCTCAACGGGCTGCAGCGCGAGGCCAAGATCGGTGTCGAGCGCGACGGTCGAGGCATTCGTCTCAGCCTCGAAGACATCGAGGTGCGCGAGAAGGATTTCACCACGCAGACGACCACCGTGCTGCTGCTGGATCTGTCGTGGTCGATGTCGTTCGAAGACCGGTTTCCCGCTGCCAAGCGCGTCGCGCTCGCGATGCACCAGCTCATCCGCACGCGATTTCCGCGCGACCATTTTTCGGTCGTGGGGTTCTCGACCCGGGCTCGTGAGCTGCAAGCCCGGGAGCTGCCCGAGATCACGTGGGACCCGGGCGATCCGTTCACGAACCTGCAAGAAGGCTTGATGGTGGCGGAGCGCCTGATCATGAAGCACCCGAGCCCGTCGCCGCAGATCCTGATCATCACCGACGGTCAGCCCACCGCGTACTTCATCAACGAGGAGCTGCACGTGGAGTGGCCGAGCGGCTACGGCGGCATCTCGCCGCGCGCGGTGGCCCAGACGTTGAAACAGGTGCAACGCATCACGCAGCGCGGCATCACCATCAACACGTTCATGCTGCATGACTCGCCCGAGCTCGTGGGCTTCGTGGAGCGCATGACGGAGATCAATCGCGGCCGCGCACTGTTCACCGATCCGCAGAAGCTGGGCTCGTACGTGATGGTCGACCACCTGGCTCACCGCAGGAAGCGCAGGTAGCGGGGACGCTCGTCGATTCCTGCACGGCTTCTGGGGCTCCGGGTGCGCGAGCACCTCAGCGAAGCCCGGCCGGTCTGCGGAAGGGGGAGCCGGCCGGGGGCACGCTCCGGTTGCAGATGCGGGCCCGTCCTATCCATCTTGGCCCGCGCAACCTTCGCTCTCTGGTCGCGCCAAGCGCGCGCCGTGCTCGCA
>JBIOJD010000123.1:0-9675 GCA_044450485.1 Polyangiales bacterium
CAAGGGCTGGAAAGCAAAGGCCAACGTGGAGCTCGTCAAGCGCGTACGCGGGCGGCTCGCCGCGCGCAAAGACGTGCAGTTCCACTACGTGCGCGGGCACAGCGGCGTGCCACTCAACGAGCGGGCCGACGCGCTCGCGGTCCAGGCCGTCCAGGAACGCGGCTCCACCGGTTGGCGGCAAATCTCTCCCCGCAAGGAGCTGGGCGATGGTCTCAGTTGACACCCGAACACCGTCCCCGTGACGTCAGCGCCAGCTCCGTTTTGCGGTCTGTGTGCGCGCGCAACCGCCGATGAGCGCCTCCTAACGGCACCCTCGCGCTCCAGCTTCGAGCCCTGCCCCCGTAAGCAACCCGAACACCAAACACGAAAAAGAGAGCTCCGTCCCGTCACGCTCTGAGAGCATGACCATGGCCACGCGAGAGCGCGGTGACGCGAATCAGCGCTGGCGTACAGTACTGCTGATTGTTCTGGATCGTGATCACGTAACCCGCGGGACATCCGCCATTCATTGGGGGCGGGGTGCAGATGCCCACGCCGTCGGGGTTGACGTAGGTCTTCCAGTCCGCGGCGCAAGTGCCGGCATCGGATTGAGTAGGCGGAGGGGGCGGAGGAGGCGGAGGGGCGATGCAACAACCGCTCGTGCAGACTTCCCCGTTCGAGCAGTCGGTGTCGGTGGTGCAGGACGAAAGCCCCTCCGCGCACGCATTGCTGGCACAGAAGGTCACGCAGGCCTCGCCCGCGTCACCGCCGACCTTGTTCTGGTCGCCGTCGTGGACCATCACCTGGAAGCGATAGTTGTGACCGACTTCCAGCCGGATGTCCCAGCGCACCTCGGTCCCATACGCTTCCGCCTTCGTGATCGCTCCGGCGGGGGGCGTGTGGCCGTTGCCGTAGTTCATGTTGTTCTTGGTGGGATCGGTGTCCGGTGTGATCGACGCACCGGTCGCGTCGACGGTCCGAACTGCGCCCTTCCACGTCCCGGCGACATAGGTCGGATTCACCGGGGCGCCGCCCCATTGCCAGTCGCCCGCCACGGCGTTTGCATCGTTGGTGATGTCGGTGATGAACAGCGCCGGCCACATCGGACGTCCCACCGGATCGACGCCTGCCTGTTGTCCGAGGATCAGGTTCGTACCCGTCACGGGCGCGTTGACAACGTCGGGGCTCATCATCAGGGGCGAAAGCGGGTACGACGTGGAGATGCCATCGATGACTGTCTCGTGAACGCCGAGCGTCATCGCGTGCTCGTCGTTGTAAAAGAGCTGGATGCTCGCGAAGGGGTACCCGCCCGAAGGGACGATTGCCGCGAGGACGCTGCTCTCGTTGAAGAGGATGTCCGTGAGCGGATTGCTGCTCGCGAAGGGGTACCCGCACTCGGTGATGACCGGCCCGACCACGCCGGGCTTGCAGGCGGTTGTCGTGGAGCCGGAGCTGCCGCCAGTACCCGTCTGATTGGTTCCCGGAGTGCAGCTCCCGGTTTTGGAATTGCAGCACATGCCGCCCGTGCACGTGAGCCCAGGCTTGCACTTGTTCATCGGCTGGCACGAACACCCCAGCGACCCTGCTGCACAGTTAGTCTGATCTACCGTGCCCGAAGCACCGGTCGGGATCTTGCACGTGCCAGAGTTGCAGATCCCGCTCGCGCAATCCGGCCCCGTCGAGCAGGTTGTATTCGGCAGCATCACGGTCGGCATGCAGAGCCCTCCGGTGCACTTGCCGCTCTGGCAATCGTTCGCCATGGTGCATGACGAGCCCGCTTGAGAGCCGGGGACGCCGCCGGAGCTCGAACCGCCGTCAGAAGTCGAGCCAGCGTCGGAAGTCGAACCACCGTCGGACGTCACGCCGCCTTTGCCCTTCGTCGACGCGCTGGAACCGCCGTTGCCCGAACCGCCGTTGCCCGAACCGCCGTCGATCGAGCGCTGACACACTCCGCCGACGCACAGCTGACCGGCGCAGTCTTGCGACTTGGTGCACTTTCCGCCCGCTGGGGTACCGCTGCTCTTGTGACTCGAGCTACAGGCGAAGGCCGCCACGCCGACGAGGAGAAAACCAAAAAGCTCGGCGTACCCACGACGCTGTTGATGAACCATCCGTTCCCTCCGATGTCGCCGAAAGTGCGCGCAAGCACAAACCCCGGCTACTCCAAATTAGCAACCAGTCGCTCGAGGGTCCACGCGTGCGGACTCGAATCCGCGCACTCGCCGAAACAGGTCGGACGGAACTACATCACTGTCTACATGTCAGTTGGTAGCGCCTTGGTGGGATCACGCCGTCAGCGTAGACAAGCGTCGAACGCTGGGAGGCGTCCTACGCTCAAGCGATGAGTTTCTCGAGGTTCTGCAAGCCCGCCTTGACGTGCGTTCGGAAGCGAGCGAACGCGTCTTGTACGCGCACTTCGTTCGCGTGATCGAGTAGCCCGCGGGAGGCGTTCAGACGCGAGCGCTCGAGCCAGGCTGCGATGTCCGGCTGCGCCGCCCAGGCGCGGTCGGCTCGCATCTGCACAATCGTCGAGCGCAGCCAATCGAATGGCGCATCTGGATAGGGATTGGGCGGGCAGAGCCGGTTCTTCTCGGCCGTGTCGGTGCGCGTGGCTTCGATGTAGCCGACGATGGCGGCGTTGAAGGGCACGAGGCCGGCGCGGACTGGCTGCAAGGTGATGCGGTCCTCGGCGAAAATCGGGACAGGTGGCGCGAGCTTGAGGCCGGCGGCCGCGCAGTGCACGTGCAGGTGGTCTGCCGCGGTGGGAATCGTTCCGCGCTCGAGCACGATCTGGTCGGCATCGATGCGCTTCACACGGCCCAGGCGCACGACGTCTTTGATCCGTCGCAGCTGTTCGAGCTCACGCGTACTGACGGTGGCGTACTTGAACATGCTCGGCTCGATGTTCGAGTCGATGCGCATGAGCTGTGCGCTCGCCTCGAGGCGCTGGAACAGGTCTGCAATCGACTCGGCCTGCGCCGCGGCCTCCATTTGAAGCGACAGCCCGTCTAGGATCGACGCCACGTGGTCGCCGGATTGCCCGAACTCGCGATTCACCAGCCAACACTCGCGCGGTCTGATCCAGCGGATGTGTTCGGGTGCCACGTCGCGCTCCAGCAACCACAGGCACGCGTCGATCGCGGTCTTGCCACCGCCCACCACGACGTAACGCGCGGCCGCCTCGCTCAGCGTGGCGAGCTGATTGACCGCGATGCAGCGCACGCCGGCCGCGACTTCGAACGGCGGAGGCGTGCGCGAAGGCACGTCCGGCTGGAGGTAATTGGCGTCGACCAGCTTCGCGCGCGGGCTGACGCGGTATTCGATGCCGGAGACGCGCGAGACGAAGCGGTGCTCGCCCAAGTAGTCACACATCGGAAAGTGCTGCACCTTGCCCGATGGCAGCAAGCAGTGATCCATGACGCGGTTGTAGTAGCCACAGATCTCGGCGGCGCTGGCGCGCTCTTGGAGACCCTCGTTGCCGCCCCAGCAATCGATACGGTCTTCGCCGAGCGGCAGCGAGTTGACGCCGTAGTACGCCGACGGCTGGTGTAGCCGCACGAACGGGTACGCGTCGTTCCAGTGTCCGCCGGGCGCATGCCGCCGATCGACCATCACGATGCGCGCCTCCGAGTCGGTGATCAGCGCGTCGACGAACGCCATCCCCGCGGCGCCGGTGCCTGTGACGAGGTAGTCCGCTTCGATTGTGGGGGTGCTCATGGGGCGTTCCTTTGGGCGCCGACGATAGCGCATCTCCCGAGAATCAGTCGCCAGAGGGCGCTCGATCAGCTGTGCGACCGTCCCACTCCTGAGCGAAGGTCTCGGCGGCGCGCTCCAGCGTGACGAACTGATAGCCGGCGCCGCGCAGAACCCAGATCGCGGATTCGAGCGCTCTGCGCTTGTCGTCCAGCGCGCGGCGCAGATCGGGCTGTTGGCGGGCGAGCGGTGCTAGACCGTCCGGCTCTGCGTCGGCGAGGTCGATGCCGTGGAGCTCGAGGTTCACGAGCGGACGACCGATGATCATGCGCGTGAGGCGCGCGGCGCCGGCGTCACCAGCGAGCACGAGCGTCGTTCCGATGTAGGGCAGCCGCGCGCTGACGTCGCGGGTGACGCCGATCGGCAGCTCGAGCAGTCCGCTGCCTCTGCGGTAATAGGGACGTCCCACGCGGTAGGGGTCGGCGGGAGCCCGCAGCACGCGCGGATCGCCGAGAATGCTTTGGCTGCGGCGCCTGCGCAGTGCGATGGACGAAAGCGCGACCGCCTTGGCGGCGTAGTAGCTGGGACACGGGAATACGCTCGAATCGTAGGCCGCGCCGAGCGACTCGAGCTCTTCGAGCACGGTGTCGGTGATGGTGTAGCCGGGTGCTCGAAAGCCGCGGGGCGGCCGACCGGTGGCGGCCTCGATCGCGCTCATCCCGCCCTCGATCTCGGCGCGGACTTCCTCGCGGGTGCAGCGCGTGAGGTCGTAACGGTGGTTCGCGCTGTGGTTGGCGATCTCATGGCCGCTCGAGTGAAGTCGGCCGACGGCCGCGCGCGCGGTCTCGTCCTCGAGATCCCTGCCGATGGCGAAAAATGTCGCCCGCAGCCCCAGCGCGTCGAATAGCGCCTCGAAGCGCGGCAGCGCGTTGCGGTAGACGGCGTGCGCGGCCTCGCCTTCGATCGCGGGCAGACCATGAATCGCCGCGTAGCAAGGCACCTCGTCGAGATCGACCGAGAGCGCCGCGAGCCTCATCGCGCGGCGACTATACCAGCAAGCGGCGTACCGCTCATGTGGGGGCTTGCGGCAGCGCCGCCGCCAGCTCCTCGAGCGACGGCACGAACAGCCGGGCCATGCGCCTCGGATTGGCGATGCCCCGCTGCGTGAGGTCCGCTTCGGCCTGGGCGACCAGGCGTTGGCCGTCGGGGCCCTTCACGAGCTGGCCTTTGGCTCGCTGCGCGAACAACTTGGCCAGCGTGGGCGCGCCGCTGTTTAGCGCGACGTGATCGAGCGCGGCGAGCGCTTCGGGCACGCGGCCGAGCCCCACGGCCACCGCAGCGCGCAGCAGCCACACGTCGTGCTCGAAGCACGGCACCGCGAGACGAGCCGCCTCCTCGGTCGCTGCGGCTGCGTGCCGCAGCATTCCGCTGGCGCGTCCTGCGCTCGCGCGCGCGATCAACGCCAGCTTGGCGCGAACCAGCAACCGGTGTGCGCGCGGTAGCGGGATGGCCGCCAGAGGCGAAGAGAAGAAGTCTTCGAGCAGGTAAAACGACGCGCGACAGCCGTCCGCGCTGCCTCGGTAGAGCTGCAGCTGTGCGCGCACGACCTCGAAGATCAGCATCGTGATGCTCGAAGGCGGGTTTCCGGCCGAGGCGATTGCGGCTTCGAGCAAGGTGGTCGCCCCCTGCGCCTCGTCGTTGTTCAGCATCGACACTGCGAGCCACATGCGCAGTCGGGCGCTGCTCACGTGGTCCCCACGATCCTCGGCTTCTCGGACCCAGTCCCGCAGAACCTGTGCGTCGCCCGTCAGGCCTCCGAGCACCAAGAGCTCGCCGATGACTTGGCGGCTCAAGCGCATCTCGAACGCGCCGCCCTTGCAGTGGTTTCGGTACAGCTCCTCGGCCCGCTGCATCTCGTGGAGCGAAGACTCGATGCGGCCGTGATGATAGACCTCGAGCCCCTTGGCCAACGCGATCAGCGCGCGGGCTTCGACTTGATCGAGCCGCCGCGCGAGCGCTTCGGCGACGTCGAGCGCGCCCGCCGGCTTGAGCTTCGAGAGGTGACTGAACGGCACATCGACGTGCACGTGGAACAGGGCGAGGCCGCGCACGATGCGCAAGGGCTCTCCGAGCTCGAGCGCGTCGAAGACGTGACGAGTGAGCAAGGGCAGCGGCCGATCGAGCTCGTGCAGCAAGAGGCCACGGGTGACGCCCCACAGCAGGTCGAGTCGCTCGAGCTCTTTCGGATCGACGGCATCGACGGATCGCTCCGTGAACGCGAAGCCGCGAGCTCGCAGCTCTCGCCACATGTGCGCCGCCTGCTCGACCGCTTCCTGGAAATTGCGCGCAAGCGTCACGTCGAGCGCGGGCAATGCGGCGTCCAGCATGCTGCGGCCTTCGTCGATCTCGCCGCACAACAACAGCTGGACGCCCGCCTGCGCGGAGAGCAGTGTCGCATCGTGGGGATCGGGGGTCTCGCGCGCGGCTTCGACGTACGCTTTGGCAGCAGCCGGTCCGCGACCCGCGGACACCAGCGCGTCCGCCCAGCGCTCGAGCAGCCGGCGGCGGAGCGCCGGATCCGGACAGTGCTTGGCAGCGACCCCGTACAGGCGCGCCGCCTTGTCGAAGGCGAGCGCCTTCTCCGCCTGCTCGCCGGCGCGCGTGGCATACAAGCTCGCGCGGTCGCGGTCGCCTGCTCCGAGCAGGTGATCGGTGAGCGCTTCGAGGTCGATCGCACCGCTGGCTTCGAGGGCGGCCGCGAGCCGCCTGTGCCAACCGACCAACGATTCGATCGGGAGCGCGGCGGAGACCGCCTCGCGGATCGTGTCGTGATAGACCTCCACCGCGCGCAGCCCGTGCACGGAGACCCCACGGACGAGCTTCTGACTGCGTAGCTCGCTCAGCGCGGTGGGCAGATCGATGTTGAACGAAGACACGAGCGACAGCATGGCCTCGGGAACCGGCCGCGCCGACACGCTCAGCAGCTCGAGCAAGGTTCGCGCGTCGGTCGAGAGCGCGGACAGGCGCTGCTCGAGCGCGCGCTCGAAGCTGATCAGGCCCTTGGCGGTCTCCGGCGACGCGCGCCCGGAGCTGCGGCGTTCCTCGACGTGGCGCACCAGCTGGGCGAGCACGTGCGGGCTGCCGCCCGATTCGAAGGCGATCTTGCGCACGCCCTCGGCACCGATGTCGGGCCCGAGCAGTATCTTGGCGAGCGCGAAGCTGTCCTCCGGGCTGAGCACGGACACGGCTAGCTCGCGCAGTTGAACCTGGGCGTTCGACCGCACATGATCGAGCAGCGTGCGCAGGCCATGGTCCGGCTCGCTGTCGCCGCTGCGGTAGGAGCACAGCAACATGAGCGCGGGCCGGTCGTTGCCCGTCACCAACTCCGAGAGCAGTTTCGCACTGTCGACGTCGCCCCACTGCATGTCGTCGATGTAGATGACGAGCGGCTCGAGGTCCGCGATTCGCACGAACATCTCTTTGAGCGCGCGGAAGGCACGCTGTCGCAGCTCTTGCGGGTCGGGTGGAAGCGCGCGCTGGCGGCGATCCCGGCGCACGAGATCGACGCGCTTCAGCACCGGAAATAGTGTGGCCAGCGCCTCGATGTCGCGCGGCAGCACCCGCGCCGCGTCGACCGCGGGCAGTCGGCGGAGATAGCGGCTGAGCGAGTCGATCACGTTGTCGAACGCCTTGAACGGCACCGACTCCCGCTCGAAACACCTTCCTCGCAAGACCACGGCTTGGTCGGCGTCGACGACGCCGTCCAGAAAGGTCTGGACCAGCGTGCTCTTGCCGATGCCCGAGGGACCGTGCACCAGGGCCACCACCGCTTGCCCGTTCTCAGTGGCGGAGAGCGCGGCCTGGAGCTCGCGCAGTTGCGCCTCGCGACCGACGAAGGGCGGCCGCGCGGGCTTGGGCTCGCGCCCTTCGGAGGGTGCAGGCAGCGATGCCGCTCGCTTCGAGCGCAGCGCACGCAGAATCGCTGCGCCGCCAGGCCGCTGCTTGGGATCCCGTTGCAAGAGCTGCATGCAGAGATCGTTGAGGTCTTGCGGCACACCCGATACGACTTCGCTCGGCGCCACGGCGTCGACTTCCTGCTTGTGCGCGATGACTTGCATCGGCGTGCCATCGAATGGAACGTCGCCGGTCAACGCCTCGTACAAGATGACGCCGAGCGCATACCAGTCCGTCGCCTCGCTCACGCCTTGTCCGCGGCACTGCTCTGGCGACATGTATGCGGGCGTGCCGATGATCGTCGCGAGCGTCTCGTGGATGTCGCGCTGGTGATCGACGACGATTCCGAAGTCGAGCAGCACCGCTCGCCCCTCCGAGGTCACGATCACGTTCTCGGGCTTGAGGTCGCGATGCAGCTTGCCGGCTGAGTGGACCGCTTGCAGTCCCTCGACCACTTGCATCAGCACCGCGCGCAGCCGTTCCTCGTTGTCGAGCGGAGTCGGGAACAGCATCTCGAGCCCCTTGATCGGCGCGACGAAGGTCTCGGGTGAATCGTCGGCCGGTGGCAGCTCGGAGAACGGTTTCGGTGTCGAGTCGAACGCGCGGCGCCGCCCGCCGTGGACATACGTCAACAGGTCCTTGCCCTCGACGTACTCCATCGTGAAGAACCACTGATCGCCTTGCGAGAACATCTCGTGCAGCGTGACCAGGTTGTGATGGGTGACGTCGGCGAGCGCGCGAAATTCCTTCTTGAAGCGGTAGATGTTGCTCGCGTCGACGGTCAGCAACACCTTCAGCGCGACGCGGCTCTCGAGCTCACGGTCGTAGGCCAGGTAGACTGCGCCCATGCTGCCGGCGCCAAGCCTTCGCTCGAGCACGAAGCGATCAGTCCCTGTGAAATTTCCGTCCAAATCGTTCCGCGAGGGCCCTGATGGAATCGTATCAGGTTGCCTGACGCTCGCGCAGCAGCTGGATGCAGCGGTCGTGTGAGGTTTCCGGTATGGCGATGTAGCTCAAGGGATTCCATCGCCCGATTTTCATGATATTCAAATGCGAGAGCTCGAATCGTGGAGGACATGTCGTGACGCTGGTGAGAACGCAGTACGGAACCATCGAAGGCGAAGAACGCACAGGACATTTGGCGTTTCGCGGCATCCCGTTCGCTCGACCGCCGGTCGGTGCGCTGCGCTTCGCGGCGCCGGAGCCACCGGAATCGTGGAGCTCCACACGCTCTGCCCGCGCATTCTCTGCGTCTGCGATGCAGGGCGTGAGCTCGCTGCCCGGCATGAGCGCCGCGGGGCCCCTAGACGAGGATTGCTTGTATCTGAACGTGTTCACGAAGGCAGCCGATCGCGGCCGCCGCCCGGTGCTGTTCTGGATCCACGGCGGCGCGTTCGTCACCGGGTCCGGATCGATGCCGCTCTACGACGGGGGCCGCTTGTGCGAGCGCGGTGACGTGGTGGTGGTCACCGTCAACTACCGCCTCGGCGCGCTCGGTTACTTGTATCTCGGCGAGCATGGCGCCGAGCGGATGGGCGCGAGCGCGAACGTCGGGCAGCTCGATCAGATCGCGGCCTTGCGTTGGGTGCGCGAGAACATCGCGCAGTTCGGCGGCGACCCCGACAACGTCACGATCTTCGGCGAGTCGGCCGGTTCGATGGCGGTCTGCGCGTTGGTCGTGATGCCCGCCGCGGCCGGCCTGTTTCACCGTGCCATCGCGCAGAGCGGATCGAACGTCGCGCTGCGGGACGGCGCCGCCGCCTCGAAGGTGACGGACGCTCTGCTTGCCGAGCTCGGGCTCTCGTCCGAGGAGGCTGCGAAGCTGCGCGAGCTCCCGGCCGAGCGGATCATCTCGGCGCAAGTCGCCGCGGCGCGCGTTGCGGGAGCGGGTCTTGGTTTTGCTCCCGTCGTCGACGCCGCGACCCTGCCGTTGCAGCCGGGTGAGGCCCTCCGCTCGGGCACGGCTGCCCAAGTGCCGCTCGTGATAGGCACCAACCGCGATGAGCTCAACCTGTTCATGGCCGCCGCGTTGCGTGAGCTCGACAAGCC
>JBIOJD010000124.1:0-9633 GCA_044450485.1 Polyangiales bacterium
AGCAAAGCTGTCGGGGCCCCTCCCTCCCGCGGGGTCGCTTCGCTCCGCGTTTTTCGCACGGGGCTTTCGTAGAGCGCGCTCGGTGTGGCATGGTGGCGGCCATCCCGATGCCCATGACTCAGCTCGATCGCAATAGCCCGAAGCTCGTTGCTGCGCTCGCCGTGCTCTGCGCTGTAGGCGCGGCCTGCGGCGACACCAAGCCCCAGCTGCCGCCGACACCGACCGCGCCTTCGATGCCGACGCAGCCAGAGCTCGATCGCGTGAAGCTCTTGCAAGAGGCCCAAGCGGCCGAGAAGGCCGCGCGCAAGAAGCGCCGAGACGAGATGCGAGCCATGGGCACGGCCACCATCAAGAGCAAGAAGCAGATCGGCAAGGGCAAGGACGTGAAGCTCGAGCTCGAGTTCGAGTTCAAGAACACCAGCAGTAAAGAGATGCTGGCGGCCGAGGGCGCGCTCGAGATCCGCGACGGCTCGGGAGAGCTGCTCAAGAGCCTCAAGCTGCCGTTCCCGGGCCCGATCAAACCGGGCGACACCGTCAAAAAGACCGGGAAATTCCCGACGGATCCCGGCAAGCCCACCGATGTGACGCTGGTCAAGAGCGAGCTCGAGGCGCTGCAGCTCAACTGGGTGCCGCAGCACTACAAGTTCGCCGACGGCACGGACGAGCGCGGGGAGTGAGCGTCGCTGACCAGCGGGTGAGCCAGCCGACTTGCGCCCGGGGCAGCTCTGTACGAATCTGCCGCGCATGACCGCGCCCATGACGAACGAGCCCGTGGCCGCGCAGCGACGCGCCGCGGACGAAGACTACCGTTTCGGGGCTCCGCCCACCGGCCTGCCCAAGCTCCAGCCCGCCCCTGCGACGCGCGTGACCGATCGAGGTGACGTGCGCATCGAGCGCATCGAGCTGGGAGTCAAGCGGGACCGCGAGCGCTTTCTCGACGTGGCGGACGCGATTCAGGGGAGCGACCCCAATTTCATTTCTCCGCTGCGCATGGAGCGGATGAAGTTCCTGGACACCTCGCACAATGCGGCGCTCGCGGCGCTGGAGATCGAGACGCTGATCGCCACGCGAGGCGGTCGCGACGTGGGCCGCATCACCGCCCACATCGACCGTGCTTACGACGAGTACCACGGGGTCCGCGCCGGCTGGTTCGGCTTCTTCGAATCGATCGACGACAAGCAAGTCGCGCACGCCCTGCTCGACGAAGCCGTCCAGCGCGTCAAGGCCAAGGGTGCGCACGACATCATCGGCCCGAACAACTTCACGACCAACCACCAGGTGGGCCTCTTGGTCGAGAATTTCGATCGTCCGCCGTTCGTGGAGATGACCTACAACCCGCGCTATTACGAAGCGCTGATCACCTCGTTCGGTTTCGGCAAGGCCAAGGATCTGCTCGCATGGTTCATCGACGTGACCAAGGGCACCGACGATCCGAAGATGAAGCGTTACTTCGACGTCAGCGAGAAGGTGAAGAAACGTTACGGTCTGCGAGTCCGCGGCGCGCGCATGGCGGATTTCGAGAACGAGGTCGCGCGCTTGTTTACCTTGTACAACGACAGCTGGCTGAAGAACTGGGGCTTCGTTCCCGTGTCCGAGGCCGAGTTCAAGACCATCGCCGCCGACCTCAAGCAGATCATCATCGACTCGCTCGTGCTCTTCGTCGAGGACAAAGACGGCAAACCCGTCGCGTTCAGCGTAACGCTGCCGAACGTGAACGCCGTGATGCCGAAGAACGGGCGGCTGTTTCCGTTCGGCTGGTTCAAGCTGTTGACCGGTTTGAAGAAGGTCAAAGAAGCGCGGCTGATGGCGCTCGGCGTGCTGCCTGGCCACAGGCAAAAGGGCGTCGAGGGCATCTTGTGCATCGAGACCGCGCTGCGCGCGAGGGAGCTCGGCATGATCGGGGGCGAGATCGGCTGGACGCTCGAGGACAACTTGCCGGTCAACCGCGCGGTCGAGATGTTCGGCGGCGGTCTCGATCGCCGCTATCGCTTGCTGGGCCTGGACCTCACGTAGCTGCGGGTCCTCCTCCACGAACGTTGAGGGAGCCGCGCCCTTTGTTTGTACGGGTAAGGGCGCCTTCAGCCCCGCAAGTCTTGTAGGAAGTCAGCGACACACCGCGAAGCCGCGTGCGCAGTGAGCGCACGAGTCATGCATCTGCTTTGCGCCAGATGAGATCCGATCGCACCGATGTGGTGAACTGTGTAACGCCTTCAGGTGTGCCGTTCGCTGCTTTCTTCGAGGTGGAATTGCAATGCGACGGACTTGCAATCGCTCTCGCGTCGCGAGAAAGACTTGTAAGGTGGCTTTAGACGCTGGGGACGGCGGGAGGTTCATGTGAAGAGAGCTCTTGGGGACTCGATGACTGCAACGTTCTGCCTCGCGGCGACACTCCTTCTCGCGCTCGGCTGCGGTAGCAGCGGGACGGGCAATCCGGCGGGCACGGGTGGAACCGGAACCGGTGGCACGAGCTACCTCGGCACGGGCGGCACCTCGACCGGAAGCCTCGGCAGCGGAACGGGCACCGGCACTGGTTCCGGCACCGGCGGCGCCACCGGCTCGTCCGGCACGAGCGGCGGGACCGGCGGCACGACGATGACGGGCGTAGGCGGCGCGGGCACCACGATGGGCACGGGTGGCACGACCATGATGGGCGGCACCGGCGGCCGCATGATGATGGGCACGGGCGGCATGGGCGGCATGACCATGTGCATGGTCGCGATGTGCCCGAGGGCCACGATGGGCCAGCAGGCGTGCTGCACCACGACGGGCCGCTGCGGCGTCATGGGTCCCATGGGCTGCACGGCGACCCGCGGTGGCGGCACCGGCACCGGTGGCCGTGGCACGGGCGGCATGGGCACCGGCGGCATGGGCACCGGCGGCATGGGCACCGGCGGCTTCGGCACCGGCGGCTTCGGTCACTGACGCCGCGCACGCTCTGTGCGTCGTTTCGGCTGGCGCGGTCGCGCTCCGCTCTCAGAAGCGGTTGGTCGCGCCGGTCGTGAACGTCCACTCGAGGTTGAACGCGCCGCCGGTGTGCATGCCGGCCATGCGCACGTGGTACTTGGTGTTCGCCGCGAACGGTTTGTTCGCGTACAGGAACGCCGTGCTGCGCAGGAAGCTGGCGATGCTGGTATCCGTGTTGTTCGTGGCGTCGAGCCAGACGTGATCGATCGGCGTGGTGTCGCTGTCGAGCGTGATCACGTGATCGGTCACCGTCAGGCCTTGCGCGTAGATGTTGACCGGTGACGAGCTCGGCCAGCCCGTGCTCGGAGCAGGCGGCATCGGACCTTCGTGGCTGCCGTCGAACGTCGTCGGCACGTTGGTCTGGCCGTTGTACGGATAAACCACGATGGCACTGGTCGGCGTCGTCGGCGTGCCCTTGCCGAAATCGATCGTGTCGCATCCCGTCGCGTTGCCGTAGCCCATCTCGACGGTCCACGGATCGAGGATCGGAATGCGGTGGAACACGGTGTTGATCCACTGCGCCACCGACGAAGCCGGATTGTCGACGAACGCCATCACTTCGCTGCCGCCGCCGCGCGAGGTGTACCCCGCTGCCATCATCCGCGTGCCGGGATCAGCGCCCGTGAAGCCCATGCAGCTCATCACTTCGAGGTGCGCGTTCGCCACGCACATCGCGTTCGACTTGTTCATCGCATAGTAGTTGCAGTGATTGAGCGCAGACATGTCGAGCGTGAGGATCAGGTTGTCGCAGCCCGAGCCCGCGGGAACGCGCGCGGCATTGATCGCGGCGAGCGCGGCGGTTGCTTCCATCGATGCGCCTGCGGGCGCAGCCGGGCACATCGTCGGATCGGTGGTGCCGCCCATCGGCATGGTGGCCGCCGCGCCGCCGGTGCCGGGAGCGGCCGTGCCACCGGTGGCAACGGTCGGTGCGCCCGCGACGCCGGTCATCCCGCCCTGACCCATCAGCGTGCCAGTGCCCGCGGGCGGGACTTGGCCGGTGTTCTGCATGCCGGGTGCGCCCGTTCCCGCCGGCCCGATTTGGGTGGGGCTCGTACCGCCGGGAGCCTGCGGCAGCCCAACCGTCGTTCCACCACCGGTCGTGCCGCCGCCGTTGCCTTGGTTCGAGCTCGAGCACGCGAGCACGAAGCTCGCAGCTGCGGCCGCCCACGTGATCTGATTGATGATGCGCATCGAAGCCATCCCTTCTACGCCGCGATCGACCACGCCCCAGACGCGCAGGCCGACAGTGCGCGGTCTCGCACCCGCGGTCCGTCCCACTCCGTCTATAACGAGCGCGGTCGACCTTGTCCACGCGGCGCGAATGTCAGAGCGGCTCATTGAGCCCTCCGCGCAGCGAAACGCGCCTTCGTCCCCCCTTTGTTTGGGCAGAGGTTACCGGCCCGCGGTCGTTTCATGAGTCCGATCGTGGCATCATGAATTCGTGGCTCGGTGGTGGACTACCGCTAGGCGAGCTGGGCTCGCGTGTGTGGCGTGCTCGGTGTGCATCCCCGCATGCAGCGCGAGCGCGCCGTCGGGTGGGCACGCGGGCGCGGGCGCTGCTTCGGGAAGTGGAGCGGCGTCTGGCAACGCCAGCCACGGCACCGGCGGCACCGGCGTCGGCAACGGCAACACTGCGGGAACGTCCTCGGGTACAGCCGGGATGGGCGGCGCGTCGGGCTCGATGCAGATGTCGGGGGGCGCAGGCGCGTCGAGCGCCGAGGGCTGTCTCGGTGCTGCTTTGCTCTCGGCGCTCTCGCGCGATCACGTGATGGTGGGCGCTTCGATGAGCGACACCACGGCCAAGGCCGCGCCGTTCGACGCGCGTTACCTGTATCTCGCGGGCGGACTGTTCGACGGCAAGTCCGCGTGCACGAGCTGTGCTTCGGGCTGCACCGGGGGCGGCAAGAGCTGCGCGAACAGCGTGGGCTGCTCGTGGTGGGGCTGCTGGCAGTACGACCAAGACCCGCCGGGCGCGTACATCCGTGATTTCGTGACCAAGGCTGTAGGGGACAAACAGGTCCCGATGATCACCTACTATGAAGTGCTGCAGGCGAGCGGCGCGAACGAGGGCAGCGACGAGGTCAAGGCCACGGCCGACGCTGCGTTCATGGGACGCTACCTCGCCGATTTCGCCTTCTTGCTCGACCAGGTGGGCATGCAGCCCGCGCTCGTGCACATCGAGCCCGACTTCTGGGGCTACGCCGAGCAGTTGAACGCAGACCCGCACGCGACGCACGCCGCTGTCGCGTCGGCGTCGAGCGAATGCAGCGGCTTCGAAGACTCTATCGCCGGGCTCGGCCGCTGCATGGTCGCGATGGCGCACAAGCACGCGCCGAATGCGCGCGTGGGCCTGCACGCCTCGGGCTGGGGCACCAACCAAGACGTGCTGCAGAACCGCGACGCCAAGCTCGACGTCGCGGCCGAGGCCCGCAAGCTCGCTGACTTCCTGGTTGCGTGCGGTGCGAGCGACAGCGACTTCGTCGCCACCGACCCTTCCGACCGCGATGCCGCGTACTACGCGATGCAGGGCCAGAACCGCGGCTGGGACGCGACCAATGCCACGCTGCCCAACTTTCATCAAGCGCTCGCCTGGGCCACCGCGCTCGCGGAGCGCGCGGGCAAACCAATCGTGTGGTGGCAGATCCCCGTCGGCAACCCGATGCTCGACAACACGCCCCAGCACTATCAAGACAACCGCGTCGACTACTTTCTCTCGCACATGAACGAGGTCGCTGCTGCGCACGGCGCCGCGTTGATGTTCGGTGCCGGCGACGGCCAGCAAACCACGCCCGAGACCGACGGCGGTCATCTGGTGCAGCTCGTCAAAACGTACGAGGCGGGAGGCGGCCAAGCGCTTTGTCGGTGAGCACGAGCGCAGCGCGCGCACTGACTACGCAGTCCGGATCGCGGCCGCGGCTCCGAGGCCGAGCTCCGCGATCGAGATCTCACGCATGCGGAACTTCTGGACCTTGCCCGTCACCGTCAGCGGGAATTCGCTGGCGAGCTTCACGTAGCGCGGTACCTTGTAATGGGCGAGGAGCTCGCGACAGAAGTCACGCACTTCGTCTTCGCTGACGCGCGCACCTTCGCGCGGGATCACCCACGCCACCAGTTCTTCACCCATGCGCGCATCCGGCACCCCGACGACCTGCACCGCCGCGATCGATGGATGCTGGAACAGCACCTCCTCGATCTCGCGCGGGTAGATGTTCTCGCCGCCGCGGATCACCATGTCCTTGATGCGCCCGACGATGTTGAGGTAGCCGTCCGCGTCCAGCGTGCCGAGGTCGCCGGTGTGCATCCAGCCAGCGGTGTCGATCGCGGCGCCCGTGGCCGCTGGGTCTTGCCAGTACCCGAGCATCACCGCGTAACCGCGCGTGCACACTTCTCCCGGCTCACCCGGTGGCAACACCAGCCCGGTCACGGGATCCACGATCTTGGCCTCGATGTGCGGCATCGCGCTGCCCACGGTCGATACGCGGCGCTGCACGCTGTCGCTCGGCCGCGACAGGAACGTGACCGGCGAGGTCTCAGTCATGCCGTACGCGATGCACACATCCTTTGCGTGCATCTCTGCGATCACGCGCTTCATCGTCTCGATCGGGCACGGCGAGCCCGCCATGATCCCGGTGCGAAGCGAGCGCAAGTCGAACTCCGCGAAGCGGGGATGGTCGAGCTGCGCGATGAACATCGTCGGCACGCCGTAGATGCTGGTGCAACGTTCCTCTTGTATCGTCTCGAGCGTCGCCAGCGGATCGAAGACCGGCGACGGGTAGACCATGGTCGCGCCCGAGCTGACGCAGCCGAGGTTGCCGATGCCCATGCCGAAGCAATGGTAGAGCGGCACCGTGATGCACACGCGATCAGCCGGTGTGTAGCCGAGGATCTCGGCGATGTGCCGCGCATTGTTCAAGATGTTGTGGTGCGTGAGCGTCGCGCCCTTGGGGTTGCCCGTGGTGCCGCTCGTGTACTGGATGTTGATCGGATCGTCGGCGCAGAGCGTGACCTCCCGCGCAGCGAGCGCAGCCGGTTCGACCGTGCCCTGAAAACGCCGCAGCTCGACGGCCAACAAATCGTCCTTGCCACCACCTCGCACATCGCCGAGCGTCACCACCCGCTCGAGCGCGGGCAGCTCGCTGCGAGCCTCTGCGATCATCGCCAGGTAGTCCGAGCTCTTGAACGAGGTGGCCGTGAAGAGCAGCCGCACGCCGGAGTGCCGTAGCGCGTACCGCACCTCCGCCGTGCGATACGCGGGGTTCACGTTGACCAGAATCGCGCCTACGCGCGCCGTCGCGAACTGCAACACCGTCCATTCTGCGCAGTTCTGCGACCACACCCCGACGCGGTCTCCCTTGTCGATCCCGAGCGCCAACAGCGCGAGCGCGATCCGCTCCACTTCGGCCGCGAGCTCGGCATAGGTGAACCGCAGACCCTGGTGCATCACGACGAGCGCCTCGGCCTTCGGCTGCCGCACCGCCATCGAGGTCAACGCCTCGCCGATCGTCTGGTACGTGAGTGGCGTGCCAGCCTGCCCGCACACGTACGACCGTTGCAGCGGGGCCATCGGCTCACGCGTCGAGCTGGTGGCCGGGTGCTCCGGGACTGGCTTTCGGCGCGACATGCGAACCTTCTTCGCAGGATCGGCGCTCGCTGTCGAGCGCCATGCTTTTTGGTGTCACAAGCCGCGGCGAAGCGCTCTTACATCACGAAGGCCGGCGCCGTACAGAGCAGGTCAACCGGAGGGGAGCGCCATGTCGATCAAGCAACTGACCACGGGCATCGTGTTGGGCTTCCTGCTTATCGCGCCGGCCGTGGCCCTCCCGCTCTCCGCCCGCATCGGCCAGGACCTCACGCAGGCGCTGAGGGCGCAGGCGGCCGAGCAGTGTGGGGCGATCGCAGCAGTCGATGGTCGCCCCGCGGCCTCGGACCATCCGTGATCGAGCTGCTCCGTCCCCGCAACCGCGGCCCCCGACCACGGCTGCGTGGTATGATTCGCTGATGCCGACTGCGGGAATACCCGAGGAAGTCACCAGGCTGTTCTGGGACGTGGATCCCGAGTCGGTCGATCTCGCCCAGCATAGCAACTACGTGATGGAGCGCGTCATGTCGAGAGGTGGCTGGGCCGCGATGCTCTGGCTGCGCCGCGTCTATTCGGCCGAAGAGCTCGCAGATTTTCTCTTGCGAAAAGGCGCTAGGCTCGCACCTCGCGATCTCGCGTATTGGTGTGTCGTGACCGGCCTCGAGCTACCGATCCCGCGCGGCGCCGGGAGACCCTCTTGGGCGGACCCATGACGAGCGACATCACGCCCGCGCAGCGCGACGCCCTCGAACGACTCGCACGGGTGGTGGACTCGGCGACCTACCTCGCAGGGGGTGTGGCGATCGCATTGCGGTTGCATCACCGGCAATCGCGCGACATCGATCTGTTCTCGCCCTCGATCGATCCTGCTGCTCGAGCCGAAAGCATCGCGACCACGGAGCGCGATGTGCGAATCCTGAGTCAGAGCGAAGGCACGCTGTATCTCGAGGTGCATGGCGTGCCTGCGAGCTGGATCCGCTATCGGTACCCGCTCCTCTCGCCCCTCGAGCATTTGCCTGGAATACCGATTCCGCTGGCCTCGCTCGAGGATCTGATGTGCATGAAGCTCGCGGCGATTGTGGGACGCGGGGCGGCTCGTGACTTCTGGGACCTGTACGAAATTCTGACGCAAGCGAACATCACGCTCACCGCTGCCCTGGGCACGTTTGCACGCAAGTACGCCTCGCACGACATCGGGCACGTGGTGAAAAGCCTCGTCTACTTCGCCGATGCCGATGCAGCGCCCCTGCCCGAGGGTCTCTCCGCCGAGCATTGGCAACTCATCAAGAGCGTCGTCGAGCACTGGGTGAGCGCGCTGTGACCCCGTGACAGCCAAGCCGCGCCCGTGATAGGCCAGGTGCGTGATGGCGGGGCGATCGTGGAGGACGGGTGTCGTCCGCAGCGCAGCGGTGCCGTTCCTTTGCTGGGCGCTGTGCGCATGCAGCAACGATCTGAACGCGCTCTATGCGCGCTCTGGCACGGACGCTGGCGGCCGCGGCGAGATCCCGCCGCTGCCGGCGTTGCCCGACACCAAAAAGCGCGCGGACTGCGAGACGTGCGCGAAGAACGAATGCGCCATGCAGCGCGCGAGCTGCCTCGAGGACGACGGTTGTACCGCGATGCTCGCATGCAAGGGCAAGTGCTCGGACCCGGCGTGCCTCGAAGCCTGCGATGTCGCGAACGCGTTCTCGATCTGGTACCGCGACTATCAGTCCTGCGTGCTCGCGCCAGCCGAGCATGGCGGGCAGTGCAGCGGCGAGTGCGGGGTCGGGGAGAATTGGGGATGCCTCGGACAATACGCGTTCCGGGCAACATCGAACAAACGCTACGAGGTCGAGATCAACTTTGTTGGCAATGCCGGTCCGGACGAACCGAGCCGGATCGCTTTGTTCCCCCCGTTGGCAGGCGCCACTGTTCGAGCCTGCGGAGGCGCGACCCTTGCTGCGTGCGGGGTCACGGATAACGCTCACGTGCTAGCCGACGCCACGATCGGCGCCTACAACAGCGCCACGCTCGAGCTCGTCGGGCTTTACGACGCTCCCTTGCAGATTACGGGCGGGGGGGACCGTGAGCTCACGGCGATCTACGAC
>JBIOJD010000125.1:0-9574 GCA_044450485.1 Polyangiales bacterium
CGACCTGCACCTCGATCTGCTTCGGCACCTTGTAGCCCGCGATCGCTTTGCGGCAGTGCGCGCGCAGCTCCGAGGCGAGCGCTTCGCCCCGTGCGCCGAGCTCGGGCCGCACGACGACGATCGCGTGCACCGCCTCGCCCCAGGTCGCGTCGGGGATGCCGAACACGGCGGCCTCCACGACCGCGGGGTGCCGACTGAGCACGTCTTCGACCTCGATCGAGTACACGTTCTCGGCGCCGGAAATGATCATGTCTTTGAGCCGATCGACCACGAACAGATAACCGCCCTCTTGCATCAGGCCGAGGTCGCCCGTGTGGTAGAAGCCGTCGCGGAGCGCAGCAGCCGTGACCTCGGGCTTGCCCCAGTAGCCGACCGTGACGTTCGGCCCGCGCACCAGGATTTCGCCCACCTCGCCGGGTGCGCACTCGCTGCCGTCCGGCTGCGCCACGCGCACGGCCACGCCCGGCGTCGCGCGCCCACACGAGCCAAGCCGCGGGGTGCCGATCAGCGCTTGCTCATCACGCAGCGCGGTCACGACCGACGAGGTCTCGGTCGCGCCGTAGAACTGCGCGAGCTCCGTGTTTGGGAACGCGGCGTGCGCGGCCTCGATCACTTCGCTCGCGATCGGCGACCCGGCATGCCCGAGCAGTCGCAATGAAGAAACGTCTCGTGGCGCACGCTGCTGCGCTGCGACCAGCGCGGCGAGCATCGTGGGCACTGGGATGGCCACCGTGACGCCGTCCCGTTCGATCGCATCGAGGCAGCGCTCGGGATCGAAGGCCGGCAACGACACCGTGCGTGCACCGAGCCAGACCAGCGACACGAGCGTCGCGATGCCCGCGACATGAAACATCGCGGGAGCCGCCAAGAACACGTCGTCTCCCGTGAGCGAGCAGGCTGCGGCTTTGTGGAAGGCGTTCGCCACCAGATTGCCGTGGGTCAGCATGACGCCCTTGGGTGAGCCCGTCGTGCCGCCGGTGTAGAACAGCGCGGCCACCGTGGATGTCTCTGCGGTTGCTCGTGCCGGCTCCTCGCTTTGCACGATCAAGGCTTCGTACGCATCGGGAATCGAGAGCACGTGCTGCACGTGCCCCGCGAGCGCGCCCGGATCGCGATCGCACAGCAGCGCTCGCGCGCTGCAATCTCGCAGGATCGCCTCGAGCTCGGGCGTGGCCAGACGCGTGTTGAGCGGCACGAAGATCATGCCCGCTGAGGGAATGCCGAAGTAGGCTTCGACGTAGCGATGGCTGTTCGCCGAGAGCACGGCCACGCGATCACCGGGCTTCACGCCCAGCGCCAGCAGGCCCGCGGCCAAGCGGAGCGCGCGCTCGCAAAGCTCGGCGTAGGTGATCCGCCGCTCGCCGTCGATCACCGCGACCCGGCCCGCGTGGAGCCGGCGAGCGTGCTCGAGCGGATCGTGCAGGGTGAGCATGCGGGGTTCCTCTTCGCGGTCAGGTCAGCTCGCTGCGATCTCGACGACGACGTTCCCGAACAAATCCGGCGCTTGCGTGCGCGCGAGCGCATCGTGGATGCGTTCGAACGGATAGATCGAGTCGATCACCGGCCGCAGCCGGGCCGCTCGCATGAAACGCAGCATGCGCAGCGTCTCCGCGCGCGAAGCCGAGGTCGTGCCAATCACCGAGAGCTGCCGGTAGAAGATGCGGGGCAGCTCGAGCTCGATGCCCGAGCCTGTCGTCGCGCCCGCGGTCACGATGCGGCCGCCGGGTCGCAAGCAGCGCAGGCTGTGCTTCCAGGTTGCCGCGCCCACCGTGTCGATCACGATGTCGACGGGCTCGCCGAGGCGCTCGCCAGTCGCGATCGCGACGTGCGCGCCGAGCTCGAGCGCGCGCTTGCGTTTGTCTTCCGTGCGACTGGTGACGATCACCTCTAGGCCAGCGGCGCGGGCCATGGCGATCGCCGCCGTCGCGACGGCGCCGCCCGCGCCTTGGATCAGGATCCGCTCGCCCGGTTGCGCCTTGCCGCGCGTGAACAGCATGCGGTAGGTGGTGGACCAGCCGACGTTGAGACAAGCGCACTCGTGGAAGCTCAGCCAGGATGGCTTCGGAATCACATTGCGCGCGGGCACCACGGTGTACTCGCCGAACGAGCCCGGCAGCTTCTCCGAGATCAGCGCGCGGTTGGGATCGAGCGTCTCGTCGCCGTAGCCCTCGTCGGGATCGCCGAACGCGCCCGTGACCAGTACCTCACGACCTTGCGCGTCCCAGCCCGTGATGTCGCAACCGAGGATCTTGGGAAAGGACTTCGGGTCCTCGCCCACGCCGCGCAGCGACCAGAGGTCGTGCATGTTGATGGTCGTGGCCGCGACGCGGATGCGCACCTGGCCCGGTCCAGGCTCGGGCTCCGGCCAGCCGTCTTTGATCTCGATCGCGGAGATCGGGTCGCGTTCGTCGACGCGCACTGCAACGGCGGCTCGCATCCGATGAAAACTAGGCGATTTACGGTCGCGCGTCAACGGGATGACGAATATTTTTGGGCGGTCGCGCTGGCGTAGAAGCCGTGTTCGCGGCTAGTGTGAGTCGCCAAGATGGCGAGAAAACACGAGGACTCGGCTTCCGGACCATCGCGCGTGCGCGCCACCGCCGTCGAAGACTGGCTGCGGCCGCAGTCCGTGGTCTTCACGCTGCTCGCGGAGCACGTCTTGCCTCGCGGTGCCGGAGCGGCGCTCGGCTGCGGCAGCATGATCGAGGTGCTGGCGCGGCTCGAGATCGGCGAGCACGCCACGCGCTCGACGCTCGCACGCATGACGCGACGCGGCCTGCTCGAGCGCCACAAGCGCGGTCGCGAGATCTATTTCGGCATGACGCCGCGTTGCGCCGCGATCCTCGAAGACGGACGCAAGCGCATCTGGCACATGGGTGCCGTCAACCCGAGCGCCGCGGAGGATTTCACGCTGCTCACGTTCTCGATGCCGGAGTCTCTGCGTCGCGAGCGCTACGACCTGCGCGCGCGGCTCACCTGGGCTGGTTTCGGCCTGCTCCAGAACGGGGCCTGGCTCGCGCCTTCTCGGATCGACGTGGCGCCGATCGTGGCGGAGCTCGACCTCGGTCCACACGTGCGCGTGTTTCGCATCCGTGCGGTTCCACCCACCGACCCGGCCGCCGTGATTCGCGAGACCTTCGATCTCACCTCGCTCGCCGAGCGCTACCGCGCATTCAGCGCAGGCTGGCGCAAGCAGCTCCGCCGCAAGCCGTCCGATGCGCTCTCGCTCACGCTGCGCTTGAGCACCCAATGGCTGCGCATCATCAGAGACGATCCCCGCGTGCCGGTGCGGCTTCTACCCCGCGACTGGCCGGCGATCGAAGCGCAACGGATCTTTCGCACGCTGCACCGCGCGAGCTTTCCCCGCGCGCGTGCGCTTGCGGCAAGCGTGCTCGACTTGGTGGAGCTCTGAATCTCGGCCGCTCGCAGCGGTGGCTCCCGACGATCCTTACGCGATTGCTACTCAAACATTACTTGACGCGACCTGTTGTCGACAGAGCGCGGCGATGATTGCGAATCGTCGGAATCCAAGCAATCACTCCCTCGAAATGGAGCGGAGCGATGACGACGAGTGAGCACGCAGCGGCAATGCGGAAGAATAGGTATGCGAGTCGTGTGTGCGCTGCACTGCTTCTCGCTTTCGGGTGTTCCTCGAAGGCGGCGGCGCCAGGGCAGCAGGCGAATGGTTTCAACGGGACCGGGCTCAATGGGCAGCCGGCACAGAACGCGGCGCCGGTAAGCAGTGGATCGGGTGGCGCATCGAGCAGCCCGATCGCGAGCGGCGGTGGCGGCGGCGGCGTTCAGTCGTCTGGCAGCGGCGGCGCGATGTCGGGCGCGGGAACCGCGGCGCCCGCTGGCGCGAACGCTGGTGCGGGCGGCGGCGCCAGTGGCGGAGCTGGCGCGACCGCAACTGGGCAAGGCGGCAACGGCGCGGCCGGCGCTCCTGCCACCTGCAACAAGGATTTGACCGCGCAGCCTGGACAAGACGAATGCACGGCTCCGCTCAAGCCTGGCGACGACCGCTTGTGCAAAATGATGTCTGGGGGCGCGCAACGGCAATTCTACATCTACGCGACGCCCAACTTCGACCCGTGCAAGCCCGCGTCGATGATCATGGATTGCCACGGCTTGAGCGAGACCGCCGAGGTCCAAGCCGGCAAGGCGGGCTTCAATCTGTCGGGCTCGGGCATGTATCCGAGCGGCTATGGCTCGTCGTGGCGCATGGCCGTGCAGAAGGACAATGCGATCGTGGTCACCCCTCAGGGCGTCGGCGATTCGTGGACGCCTTCCACCGATGTCCCGTTCCTCAACCAAGCTGCAGACACCGTCGAGATGATCGCCAACGTCGACCCCGAGCGGGTTTACGTCACCGGCATCTCGATGGGTGGCATGATGACGGTTGCCACGGGTTGCGACAACAGCAAGCGCTGGCGTGGGATGTCACCGGTGGCGATGCTGTCGCAGAGCTGCGACAAGCTCGATCGCCCGACCCCGGTGATCTCGTTTCACTCCATGACCGACATGCTGACCTCGTACTCGGACGACGCCACCTTGATGCAGACGATCGCGGGCTACAATCATTGCAAGAGCGGCCCCACCGACTTGGTGCAGTACGGCGGCGCGATGACCTCGACCGACCCGGTTTGTTTCACGACCGCCAACGGTATCGGCGCGCCCGATGCGCCCAATCCCTACGCGATTCCGCTTCAGCCCTGCAGCAGCTCGGCTCCGGTCAGCAAGTGCCAGACCTGGACCCAGTGCGACGAGGGAGTCGAAGTGGTGTTCTGCACCGTCGCCGCGTCCACGCAGCCGCTCGGCGGTCACATCCTGTACAACAACGACACGCAGCTCGATCTGTCGGAAGTGGCCTGGCCCTTCTTCAAGAAGTTCTGGAAGTAGCCGTCGCTGGCTGTGGCCAGGCGCGCAAACCGGGCGCTCGGGCGCATCGCCGCACCCTAACACGACCTCCGACCAGCGTGCCCGGCGACCAGCGCCCGGTCGCGCCGACGTCCGTTGCCCAAACAGGACTGCCGTTCTAGAGTCGCCTGCTCTAGAGTCGCGTCCTCCGATGTTAGCGCGCCCGAAGATCGCGTTGGTTCCGCTGGCCGCGCTGAGCATGGTCGTGCTTGCGCTCGAGGTCTTCCTCTCGCGCGTGGTCTCGTACTCGGTGCACGTGATCCTGCTGTATGCGGTGCTCGGCATCGCGCTGCTCGGCTTCGGCGCCGCCGGCAGCTTGGTCGCGGTGCGGCCCGACTGGCTCGCGACCGAGCGGGTGCCCCGCGTGCTGGCTTGGGCGGCGCTGTGGACCGCGGCGTTGATGGTGGTCGCACTGCACTGCTTCATGCGCCTCACGCCGTTTTTGCAACACGTGAACGCGCTGACACTGGTGGTCGCTGGGCTGTTGGCTCTGCCGTTCGTCGCCGCGGGCACGGTGGTGACTGTTGCGTTGTCGGCCGCACACGAGCGCGTCTCGCTCGCGTACGCCGCAAACCTGATCGGCTCCGGGCTCGGCTGCTTCCTGCCGCTCTCGCTGCTCGGCCCGCTCGATGGTCCGCGCCTGCTCGGTGTCTTTGCCGTGCTCGCATGGTGCGCGGCCGCGCTCTACGTGCGCGCGCTGCCGGCCCCACGCGGGAGGGCGTTGACCGCGGCCACCTTCATCACGCTCGCGCTCACGCTCGCGGCGCTCGCCCTGCCGCACCAGGTCTTTCCGATCAAGCCGGAGCCCCCGCCGCTCGGTCAGCTCGCGGGACAATACGAATACGCGCACGCGCACGGCATTCACATCGACGCGCTCTTCGATCGCTGGAATCCGACCGGACGCATTCAGATCGTGCGCTTCTCGCATGTGCCAGGCGGTCCTGAGCCTTATCCGGCGATGTTCTACGCGCAGGACTCCACCGCGGGCTCTTCGCTGATGGGTTGGGACGGCCGCGACCGCTCGCTCGTGCTTCCGAGCGCGAGCGATCCGGGGAGCGTGGTCTCACGGCTATGCACCGAGACCATCTACGGCCAGGCGTATTTCCGGCCGCGGCCGCGGGTGCTCGTGATCGGCCTCGGCGGCGGTCCCGACCTGCAGTGCGCGCTGTACCAGCAGGCGCGATCGGTGGACGTGGTCGAGATCAACCGCGACGCGATCGCGGCCATCCGCGGCCCGTTCGATCGCTGGGTGGGTGGCATCGGCCGGCGCGACAACGTTCGGTTCCACAACCGCGATGGACGCAGCTTCGTCCATCGTCACGGTCGCCCGGGCTACGACTTGATTCAGCTCAGCGGCGTCGACACCAAACAGAATTTCGCATCTGGCGCACTGGCGCTGAGCGAGAACCACCTGTACACGGCCGAGGCCTTCCGCGACTACCTCGACGCGCTGTCGGAGCAAGGCGTGCTGTCGATCATCCGTTTCGGTGAGCCGGAAGCGCTGCGGCTGTCGAACACGGCGATGAAGGCGCTGCGGGATCGCGGTGTCAGCAATCCCGAGCGGCACGTCGCCGTGCTGCACACGGGCGTCGCCTACGGCGTGCTCGTCGCGAGACAGCCCTTCAGCGCGACGGACGAGGCCACGCTGCGCGCCCAGCTCAACCCGCCCTACCACCGAGGCGTGCGCATCTACTACTACAGCGAGAATGGTGTCCCGCTCGAGCGTCCACCCGTGATCGACTACCTGCCCTCGGCCCTCTTGCAGGTGTCACGTCAGATGGTGCCCGAGCTCTTTCGCTTCACCGCAGCCGGGACTCTCGATCAGTTCATCGCCGTCTATCCGTTCAACATCGAGCCCGCGACCGATGACCGGCCGTTCTTCTTCGACATCTTTCGCTACGACCTCGCCGAGACCTGGCGCACCGCGGCGCACCTGCGCGCGCTGCGCGACATGCTGGGCTCGATCGTCTTGCTCTCGCTCGGCTTCATCTTGTGGCCCGTCCGCAGGCTGCGCGAGCGCGCTCACGGCGTGCAGGCCGCGCTCGTTCCCGCGTTCTTCGCGGCGCTCGGCCTCGGCTACATCCTGGTCGAGGTCTGGATGCTGCACGCGTTCGCGATGTACCTCGGTCACCAGGTCTACTCGCTCAGCGTCGTGCTCGCCACGCTGTTGCTCGCGACCGGTGTGGGCGCGGGCGTGGGTCCCAAGCTCAGCGCGAGCCCGTCGCGGCGAATCGCGATCGGCGGGGTGGGCATTCTCGCGATGCTCTGCCTCGGCGCGCTCGTGCTGCCGAGCGTGACTGAAGCGACATGGAACGCCGGTCTGCCCCTGCGCGCAGCCTGCACCATCGGCTTCGTCGCGCCGACCGGCTTTGCCCTCGGCCTGCCATTCGTCTCCGGTCTGGCGTGGCTCAGGCAGCGCTACCCCGCGAGCGTGCCGTGGTGCATCGGGATCAACGGCTTCTCTTCGGTGATCGCGACGGTGGGCGTGATCCCGCTCTCGATGGCCTACGGCTACTCGAGCGTGCTCTGGGCCGGGGTCGCGCTCTACGCCTGCGCGACACTGCCGGCTCTCTTCGCCGCGAGCTTTGCAGACTCGCAGGCCTAAAGCGATCGCGAGCTCGTAGTCGGCGCCGAGCTTCGGCGACGGCCCCGCTCGTTCGTGGCGGCCACCGGCGGCCGCTGGCTGGTTCCGCCGCTCGTCGGCGGCGCAACTCACGAAATTCCTACGAACGCGATCTGGCACGAGCCCTGCTCTTGCCGAGCCCGTGGTGCGTGCGACGTCGAGTCTCGGGCGCCGGGCTGCGCCGCAGGCGCACGAGCGCATCCCAGGGCCCAAACCCTACGCGCCGCGCAAGCCCGAGGACTCCGTACTCTACCGCTTGCTGCAGCGGCACCTCGCCACCTTTCTGTACAGCGCCGAGGGCCACGAGCACGGCCTACCCCGCTTCGTCGACAAAGAGCTGCGCGCGTTTCTCAAGTGTGGCGTGCTCGCGCACGGCTTCTGCCGCTTTCGCTGCGGCGACTGCCGCTTCGAGCGCCTGCTGCCGCTCTCGTGCAAGGGCCGAGGCTTCTGCCCGAGCTGCGGCGGCCGACGCATGACCGAGCTGAGCGCGCACCTGACCGACCACGTCATGCCCTTCGTGCCCGTGCGCCAGCTCGTGCTGAGCTTGCCGCACAGGCTGCGCTACCTGCTCGCCTACGACCACGACCGCTGCATCGGCGTCCTGCGCATCTTCGCCCGCGCGGTGCTCGGCTTCTACCGCAGGCGCGCTCGAGCGCGCGGCGTGCCCGGCGGTCGCACCGGCACGGTCACTTTCATCCAGCGTTTCGGCTCCGCCGCCAACCTCAACCTGCACTTTCACATGATCGCGCTCGACGGAGTCTTCACCGACGCCGAAGATGGCGCGCTCACCTTTCACCGCTCCGAGCCGCCGAGCGATCAGCAGATCGCCGAGCTCCTCGCCGCCGTCCGCACCCGCGTATTGCGTCACCTCGAAAAGAAAGGTCTCCTCGACGGCCCTCATGACACCGACGCCTTGCACGACGAGGCGCCGCTGCTCGCGAGCTGCTACGCGACATCGATCGCCTACCTCCAGACCCTCGGCACGCGTCGCGGCACGCCACTCATCACCTCGGGCGCTGGCTCGGAGACGGCGCGCGGCGAGCGCCGCGGCGCGCTCCATGCCCACCTGCACGGCTTCGACCTCCATGCAGCCCTCACCGTTGCCGCAGACCGACCGGAAGGCCGCCTCGTCCTCGAGAAGCTCCTCCGCTACTGCGCGCGCCCGCCAATCGCCCAAGACCGTCTGTGCGAGCTTCCCGATGGCCGCATCGCGCTACAGCTCAAGACCCCGTGGTCGGACGGCAGCACCCACGTGCTCTACGAGCCCCTCGACTTCATCGCCAAACTCGCCGCGCTCATACCCCGCCCGCACAAGAATCTCGTCCTTTATCACGGAGTGCTGTCCGCCCACGCCGCATGGCGCCCCCGCGTCGTCTGCTACGGCGGAGGCCGCGGCGCAGTGTCTGATGCCGCCGCGCCGAGCCCCCGGTCGGCCCGGTTTCTCGTGCCAAGCGTAGGCAGTGGGCCGAGCTCATGCGGCGCGCCTTCGACCACGACCTGCTCACCTGCCTGAGCTGCGGTGGGAAGCTGGCTCTGGTCGCGTGCATCCTCGAGCGCTCCGCGATCCGCAAGATCCTCGCGCACCTCGGCCTGCCCACCGACCCGCCTGCCACCGCACGCGCCTCTCCTGACCCCGAGCCCCTCTTCGACGACGTCGCCTGACCGCAGCGCGCTCCTCGAAAGTCTCGCCCGTGGACCGGTCCGTCCGGGCCGGCCAGGACTCGCAATTCAGCCCCGCGTGCCGCCGAGCGACGACTCCGAGGTCACCCCTTCATGCGCCCTGCCGCCGCGGGAATTACAGCTTCCGCGCACAACATCGCAGAAGGTAGATTACGTCAACTCGGCTCGGAGTCGCCACTTGCAAGCGATCGGCTCTTCATGCTGACTATCCGCCGGCGCCGTTCGGTAGCTGCATCGCGAGCACGAAGCGCATCGCGCTGTCGACCGCGGGCCACATCTGCGCGAGAAACCGGGCGTCGAGCTCACGACAGTACAGATGCCACACGCCCGTTGCGAAGTACGCTGCGTGGTTGC
>JBIOJD010000126.1:0-9572 GCA_044450485.1 Polyangiales bacterium
CGTGAAGGGCGCGGCGGCTGGCACTCCGGGACTGTGGCAAGCGCTGCGGTCCGAAGGCTTCTCGGTCGTTCAGAGCTTCCCCGACTACACGGTTTGGACGCGCAGCGCCGACGTCACCGCCCAACGGCACGCGGGGCTGCCGTCGCAGCAAGGCGATGCAATCGGTACGTCCGGCCCGCGTGAAGTCCCCGATGCCGATTCCGCACCGTAGCCGGTGCGATCATCATCGGCTGCCGATGGCTCGCTACACGTCTCGCTACACCCCTCGACCGTCCATTCAATTCGCGCGATCGGCCGTGTAGCCTGCGGGCGTGTCGGATCCCGACCTCGGCCGTCGCTCGCGGCTTTTGCCCCGTCTACCGCGCGGCATGGCGTGCGACGCGGTGGTCATCGCCTATGCGCTGTGGACCATCACCGCTCACGCGGTCGTGATCGCGCGAGGAACGGCGCGCGCGCTGACTCTCGCGGGCATGGGTACTGCCGCGTTGTCGCTCGTCGCGCTCGCAATCGGTTTGCGCTCTGCGCAGCTCTCGACCGCTTATCTGCGGGACCTGCGACAGGATCCGGTCGCCACGCCCCGGCAGCTCCGACCGCGGGCGCTGCTCGTTCTGCTCTCGTTGCCCGCGCTGACCCTGCTCGCATGGCTCACGACGCGCGATCCGTGGACCACCTGGATCGGCGTGGCGTTGTCGGCGTCGGTGGCGGCGTGGCTCAGCCTGGGCGAGCCCCTCTCGACCGCCGGCGAAGAGACCCCGCAGCCCGAGGCCGGCCTGCTCGCCACCGTCGGCCTGTACTTGCTCGCCCTCGGTTGCGCGGTGCTGACCCTGCTCGCCGTCCGCCCGCGCGCCGATGACACGTTCTACCTCAACATCGCGCAGTCGGTCATCGACCATCCTCAGCAACCGATCCTTCGCGTGATCAACATTCACGGCCCACCGACCGATCTACTCGGTCCGCAGCCGATGTTCCCGCCCTACTTCGTGCACAGCTTCGAGCTGCTCGGCGGTGTGATCGGCAAGCTGTCTGGAATCGCCCCTGTCGAGGTGATCCATTTCGGCTTTGCCACGGCGCTGGCTTGGCTCACCCCGTTCGCGATTGCCAGGCTCGTCAGGATCATCGCACCGCGACACGACCTGCTGGCCGTGTGCGCTGCAGTGGCGTTCTACTGGGTGGAAGGCTCCGCTTCCCGTGGCTACGCCAATCACGCGTTCGTGCGGTTGTTCAACGGCAAGGCAGCGCTGCTGACCATCGCCGTCCCCTTGATCTGCGCCTACGGGCTTCGCTACGGCTCACGTCCAACGCGCATCCGCTGGCTCCTGCTCGCCTTGGCGCAAATCGCGGCCGTCGGTCTTTCGAGCACCGGTCTGTGGCTGGCTCCGACGCTGGCGATGATCTCGGTCGTGGCCGGAGCTCCCTCGCTGCGAACGCTGCCCGCGCGTGCGCTCGGCAGCTTTGCGAGCTCGGGTTACGTGCTGGTGCTCGGGCTGTGGATCATGTCGCAGATGGGCGGCGGCGGCCCGGTTGGTCCCGACCAAGTGGCCGACACGAGCGAGGCCGCGGCGGTGGTGGCGCAAGTCACCCCGCGCTTCGCTCAAATCGCCGAGGCGATTTCGATCGTTCTCGGGTCTCAGCGCACCGCGATCGGGCTGCTGGGCGTCGCGCTGCTCGCCGGTCCCCTCGCGCCGAGCGTGATCGGCTTCAGGTTGTTCGCCGGGCTCGCGCTCGCCGTGAGCATCGGTTTCGCCAATCCGTTCTTGGCGGAGCCCGTCGCGCGTCACCTGGTCGGCGTGTCGACCTATCAGCGCGTGCTCTGGTTGTTGCCGGTTGCGATCGGCACGGGAACCTGCTGCGTGTCGCTGTTCACTTGGCTGCGCGCGCGATGGCCGGCTGTGGTCTCGTCGCTGCTCGTCGCTGCGGCTCTCACCGGCTTCTTGGCCGCGATCACCACGCGGTTCGTTCTCAGCGGCAAGAACCAGACCGTGTTGAAGTTCCCTCCCGTGCTGAAGCTTCCGCCGCACTCCCTGCACGTCGCTCGCGAGGTGTGCAAGCGGGCTCCGGCTGGAACGTACGTGCTTGGCTCGCAAAGCCTCTCGCAGCAGCTTCCGGTATTGCCTCGCTGCGGCTATCCCGTGATCGCGTTCGATCGCTGGATGGTGGGGCCTGTGGACGACAAGCAGGACCGAGCGGCGCTCGTCCACTACGTCAGCAAGCGCGACGATCTTCCCCTGGAGCGCGCTTCCTGGTTCGTCCAGGCGCTCGCGCGCTACCATCCGGACGTCGTGGTGCTCACGCGCGATGGCCGCCGCAACGCGACGGTCGAATCGCTGTTGCGCGCGAGCGCCTACCTGCGCGTGCAACAGATCGACTCCGACGATGTCTATGCGCGCGCCCGCTCGGCGCCGAGGCCCGAGCTCGATGCCGTGGTCGGTGCCGCGTGTCGCGTGCTCTCCCACGACGCCCGAGTGCTGGCTCCCTTCGAGCTGGCCGAGGCCCTCGATCGACGCGGTTGTGGGCGAGTGCAGACCACGCTCGCACGTGTGGTGAGCGCTCAGCCGCGCGACCTCAAGGAGCTGCTCGAGCTCGAGCGCGTGACGTCGAGGGTGGTTCCGCCGTCCAAGGGTGCTGCCGCGCGCCTCTCGTCCGGCCTGACGCGTCGCGACGTCAACGCCGTGCTCGTCGCGCCACCGGCGCTCGCCAACGGGGTTCTCACACGCACCCTCGGCGACCTCGGATTCACCGCCGCTCGCGCCGCGCTGCCTGCCCTGCTGTACGCGCGGGCGCCCGCACCTTCGGTCGATGGCAACGCACCTGCGCCTGCGCCCCCGTGACCCGTGCTAGCCTGCCGCTGGCTGCGGATGGGACCGAGCGTGTTCATCGCGTGCAACGCATCGGCGTTGGTGGCCGCATGGTGCCTGGCTCGTTGCGCTCTGCCGTCGGGACGGCCACTCGAGCGTGCGCTGGCCACGGCCGTCGGCCTGCCGATGTTGGTGATACCGACGGCGACCGTGCTCGGCGCGCTCGGTCGCTTCCGGTTGGGGCCGATGGCGACCGCGATCGCGATCGAGATGCTCGCCTTGCTCGTGATGCTCGTGCTCACTCGGCAGCGCGCGGATGACGGGGGCCCGGCGCTCGAGACCCACGCGACCCCCTCGCGCGCACTGTGGCCAGAGCACGCCGCGTTCGGCGCCGCCCTCGCGAGCGCCGCGGCACTGGCATGGGCCATCGGCTCGGCACAGCTTCTGCGCGGCGTGCGGCCTCAGTGGGACGATCTCAGTTACCACGGGCCGATGGCCGCGCACTGGGTGCAGGCGGGCCGTTTGGTGCTCGCACCTTTCAGCTATCACGCGTATTACGCGGGCAACGGTGAGCTGTTTGCGGCATGGCTCATGCTGCCGACACGGCTCGACGCCTACGCTGGGCTGTGTGGGTTCTATTGGCTCGTCGTCGGCGCGCTGGCGGTCGCGCAGATCGGGCAACGACTGGGAACTGGAGCAGCGGCCAGCACGCTGACGGTCTCGTCGCTGCTCGCCTGCCAGCCCTTCGCGGAGCAGGCGAGGTCGTTCGCGGCGGTGGACCTTGCCGGCGCAGTGCTGGTCGCCGCGTCCTTTGCGCTCTCGATCGGTCCACCACAGCCACCCGCAAAGAGCGATCTCCGCTCTCGCGTCCTCTACGCTGGCTGCCTGGCGGGGCTCGCGGCCGGGGCCAAGCTCACCTACGCTCCGGTCGCAGCGCTGCCTTGCCTCTGGCTCCTGCTGACGCACAAGCCGCGGGCTGGCACCGCAGTTCGCCTCTCGTTGCTGTTCCTGCTGTGCGCGCTCGCGAGCGGCGGCTATTGGTACGCCCGCAACTTCGCGCTCGCAGACAACCCGGTGTTTCCGGCCAGTCTTGCCTTCTTCGATGGGCCGCTCGATGCGCTCACGCGCGAGAGGACCTCGCTGTGGTTCCAGTTGAAGCTGCTCTCGGGCCCCAGCTTGACGCTCGCCTTGAGCCAGCTCGCCGATTGGCCGACGCTGATGGCCGATGCGTTTGCCGCGGGGTACGCATTGACCAGCCTTGCGCTGCTCAGGCCGCGCTTCTTCCGCGATCCTGTGGCCATTCGCGTGCTGCTCCTGCTCGTCGCCGGGCTGCTGGCGCTCGCCATCGCCATGACCGGTCCGTTCTCCGGAACGGCGAACGCGCGCGGCGCGCACCTGCAAGTGCGCTTGCGCTTCTTGCTCCTGCTCCCGCTGTTCGGTCTGCCGTTGCTGGCGTTTTGGATCGGGCGCACTGGCCGGTTGCGGCCTCTGCTCGTGATCGCGGGCGCCGTCGCCAGCCTGCGCTGCGCGCATTTCGAGTGGGAGTGGGCGGCTGCGCTGCCCGTCGCGGGCGCGGTGTCGTCGATCGGAGCGAGCATGGCGTGGGGGTGGCTGCTTGTCCGGGTGCGCGCAGGAACCGAATGGGTCGCGCACGCGCGCCGTCGTTCGGCGGTCGCGCTCGCGGCGTGCATGGCGCTGCCTTTGCTCGCTCAGCTCGCGATGCGCGAGAAGGTTCCAGATCAGCTGCGCGTCATGTCGTCCATCGCACCTGCATGGCACGTGCCCGATGGCTTGCCGCCGGGTGCGCGCTTGACCTGGTTCACGACGTTCGAATCGTACAAGTATTACCTCGGATTTGGTCCCGGGCTCTCTCACGTTCCCATAGCGGTGCAGCCCGACGGCAGCCGGTTCGTGTTCATGCACGAAGGCTTCGTGCACAGCCGCTCGAGTTGGTGGCGCCCCAAGCGCCGCCGTCCCCAGCCGGCAAGCGACCGGCCCAAGCCGCCGAGCGAAGAGACCGTCCATCCCGACTTGGTCGCCAACCTACAGGCACAGGCCATCGAGTACGTGCTCGTGATGCGCAAGCGGCAAGGCTCCTGGCCGTCGCAATACTCCGCGTTGATGTCTTCCCCCATGGCGAGGCTGTTGCTCAAGCGACACGACGCGGTGCTCTTCAGGCTCACGGAAGCCCGACGATGAGGGAATCGGGTGACTCGCGCCGGCTTGTTGCTCCCACGCGCCGCTCTGGACTACGGTCGGCCGAGGATCGAGAGATGGACCTTTCGGTGGTCATCCCCGTGCATGACGAAGAGGAGAGCTTGCGCGAGCTCCTCGCCGAGCTATTCAGCGTCCTCGACAAGACGGGTCTCGACTACGAGATCATCTGCATCGACGACGGCTCGACCGATGCCAGCTTCGCGGTGTTGCGCGAGATCAGCCTGACGTCGCCTCGGCTCCTGGTCGCGCGCTTCCGCCGCAATTTTGGTCAGACCGCCGCGCTTCAAGCCGGGCTCGACGCCGCGCGAGGGCGTGTGGTCGCGACCCTGGATGCGGATCTCCAGAATGACCCGAACGATCTGCCGGCGATGCTGGAGCTTCTCGAGCAGGGATACGATCTGGTGGTCGGGTGGCGTGCCGAGCGCAAGGACGCCTTCTTGAACCGGAGGCTCCCGTCCTCGATCGCCAACTGGCTGATCAGCGCCACCACCCACGTGAAGCTGCACGACTACGGTTGCACGTTGAAGGTGATGCGCTCGGACATCGCCAAAGCGCTTCGCCTGTACGGCGAGATGCACCGCTTCATCCCGGTGATGGCGGCCTTGGTCGGCGCCCGCATGTCTGAGATGCGGGTTCACCACCGCGCGCGGCGGTTCGGACGCTCGAAGTACGGCATCGGGCGCACCATGCGTGTGCTTCTCGATTTGCTGACCGTGCTGTTCTTGCAGTCGTACCTGGCGCGCCCGATGCAGGTCTTCGGGTTGGGCGGGATGCTGTTCGGGCTGACTGGGCTCGGCATTTCCCTCTATCTCGCGTTCGAGAAGTTGGTTTTCGGCGCGCAGCTTGCGAACCGCCCCCTGTTGTCGCTCGGCGTCACGCTGATCTTGGTGGGTGTTCAGCTCGTCTCGCTCGGCCTCGTGGCCGACGTGCTCGGGCGGACCTACCACGAGGCGCAGGGCAAGCCGCCCTACTACATACGGGAATGGATCCAGGCGGGAGCGCCTGCGCCCTCTCCGACCGGGAACGACGCGCTGGCGAGCCGGCCGCCGTCAGCCTGACATGCAGCCCGAGGGCGACGCATCCCCTTCCGCGAGCACCGCCCGCTGGCGGCGCTATCTACCCCTGCTCGGCTTGCTGCTCCTCGCGTGGGTGCTTTCGCGCTTCGATCTGCGTGCGCTCGGGCAGGCGCTGGCCCGCGTGCAGCTGCGGTACGTGCTCGAGGCGCTGCTGTTGTTCTCGGCCAACATGCTGCTCAAGTCGCTGCGCTGGCAGCGCATGCTCGCGGTTCAGGGGCTGCACCTGCCGACCAAGGTGGCCGTGGCCGCGTTCCTGAGCTCGCAGTTCTACGGTCAGGTGACGCTCGGGCGCGTGGGCGAGCTCTACCGGGCCGAGGCCCTGATCGAGCGCGGCGTGCCCTGGGGCACTGCGCTCTCGTCTTGTGTCTACGACCGTGTGCTGGACCTCGTGACCGTATTGCTGCTCGGCGCCGGGTTGTCTGCGCTGGTGGTGGGCAATCTCCAGGCTGCGCTCGCCGCCGCCGGCTGCGTGCTGGCGCTCATCGCGCTCGGGCTCGCGCTGTTGCGCGCGCGGTCGTTTGCGGCGTTGCCGGGTGTCGCGCCGTTGCGCGCGTTTCTCGAGCGGCGCCGCGGCACCCGTGGGCTGTTCGGGCTGCTGGCTCAGCTCGTGGCCGGGCTCGGGCCGCTCTTGCGGCCGGGGTTCGTGCTCGAGGCGATGGCCTGGACGCTCGCCGGCTGGGCCGGCTACTTCGCGTCGCTCTTCGTGCTCGCGGCCGGCATGGGCATCCAAGCCTCTCGTGTCTCGCTCACGGCGGGCGCCTCGCTCGGGGCGCTGAGCGCGCTCTTGCCCGTGACTTTATCGGGCCTCGGTGCGCGCGAGGTGATCTTCATGCAGGTGCTCGGCCTCGAGCACGTGCCCGGCCCGCGCGCCGTGGTGCTCTCGCTGCTGCACTTCGCGGTGATGACCGCGACCGCGATCGGCTTCGGCCTGATCGGGTTGCTCGCGCGCCACGCTCAGCAGCGCGCATACGCCAGAGAGCAGGGGCGCCGAAGTTGAGCGCCTCTGTGCTTTCGTAGTACAGCACAGGCTGTTTTTCGCGATGAAGCTCGTGATCCAGATCCCCTGCTACGACGAGGCCGACACGCTGCCGGCCGTGCTCGCGGACCTGCCGCGGACAATTGCCGGCATCGACGCGATCGAGGTGCTGGTCATCGACGACGGCTCCACCGACGCCACCTCCGAGGTCGCCTCCGCGCACGGCGCCACGCGGGTCGTGCGCCACCGGGGCAATCGCGGGCTCGCGAGCACCTTCCTGACCGGCCTCGAGGTCGCGCTCGAGATGGGCGCGGACGTGATCGTGAACACCGACGGCGACCACCAGTACCCGGGCGAGAGCATTGCCGATCTGGTGCGGCCGATCGTGGAGGGCCAAGCCGACCTCGTGATCGGCGACAGGCAGACCAAGAGCGATCCCAAGGTCACGCTGCGCAAGCGCATGTTCTACGCGCTCGGCAATCTCGTGGTGCGCACGGCGACCGGCGTGAGCGTGCACGACGCGCCGAGCGGCTTTCGCGCCATGTCGCGCGAGTTCGCGTTGCGCGTGTACCTGACCAATCCGTTCTCGTACACGCTCGAGACCATCTTTGCGGCCGCCGAGAACCGCCAGCCGATCCGCGAGGTCCCGATCCGAACCAACCCTGCGACCAGGCCGAGCCGCTTGTTTCGCGGCCTCGTCCAATACGTCGGACGCTCGGCGAGCATCATCATGCAGGGCTACTCGATGCACAATCCGCTGCGCGCGTTCGGGTGGCTGTCCGCGCCGTTCCTGCTGCTCGGCACGGGTCTCGGCTTGAGATTCCTTTACTTGTACTTCAAGGCGCCAGACTACTCGGGTCACATCCAGTCGCTGATCCTGGCGGCCATCTGCATCGTGGTAGGCGCTCAGATCTTCATCTTCGGCATGCTCGGCTCGCTCGTGCGCGCGAACCGCTTGCTGCTGCAGGACGTGCGCATGCGCGTGCGCAGGCTCGAGCTGCAAGGCAGCGCGCCGCGGCCGAGCGACAGCCCTGCGAAGCGCTGAGCCACCTCACTCGGCTGTCTGTGACGCTCAGTGCGGCCGCGAGAGCTCGAGCTCGCTCGCTGGGCTCGGGTCCGCCGCGATGGCGCGCACCGCTTCGCCCCAGAGCTCGCACGACGCGCACAGCTCCGCAGCCATCACACCCTCGGCAGCGGCTTGGTCTTCGCGCACGCCCTGGCGCCTGAGCCTGGCGCTGAGCGTGCGGGCGGCCGCGAGCCGGGTCGCGAGCTCGGCGCGTGCGACGTCGAAGCTGCAGCGCCACGGCAGCCAGCGCATCATCCACAGCTCGTCGCCCAGCCAGTCCGCGAGCACCTGCTCGCCGGTGCGGCGCGGGCCCGGCCGGCGGGCGCCGCGCTCGAACGCGTCACGCCAAGGCCGCTCGCGTCGTGGCGGTCTGTGGCCGCTGCTGCCGGCGAAGAGAGCGTCTGCGAACCACGCGAGCGCGACGCCACCCCGCGTCCGGTCGTCGAGCGTGAGCAGCTCGGCCGCGAACGACGGCCACGAGCGCTTGCCGAGGACCGGGAACGGCTTGGCATCGAGCACCCGCTCGGGCCGCTCACCTCGCTCGAGTCGGGTCAGCAAGCCTGCCTCGAGCTCCGCGTAGCGCTCGAACCGCACGCGCCGCGAAGCCGAGAGCGCGATGCTGCGCGGCGCCACCTCGTCGCTCTCGAGGCGCCCGGCCTGGTCGCGCAGCGACGCCTCGGCCTCCGCCAAATCGATCGGAGGTCGTTTGCCGAGCGTGCGGCACGGGCACCGGTGCTCGGTGGTCACGCGACCGCCGAGCGGGGTGCTCAGCAGCCCGTAGGGAAAGCGGCGGCAGCCCACGGGCTTGTGCTCGGCGCCGTAGCGCGCGTGAACGCCACAGCGGCCGTCGCGGAGCTGCGCGCACCGCCCGTCCGGGCCCGGACGCATGCACGGTGCCTCCACGTCGGTGTGGTAGTGCACCGAGCCCGGGATCAGCCGGCGCATGGCCACCGTCTCCGAGCGCGTCATCGGCCCGAGCGCGTGCAGGTCCGTGCAACACAGCCCGTCGCCCTCGCACCGAAACCCCGCGCCCGGCCGCACCAGCAGCGGCCGCACACGGGGCTCGGGAGTCGAGCGGCGCGAAGTCACGCCGCGGCTGTAGCACGGCGTTTTGTTCAGCGCGCGCCGCGCCGCCGGCCTTTCTGCACCTTGGCCAGCGCGGTGAGCAACGTCTCGGTCGCTTCGAAGTCGATGCAGGCGTCCGTGATGCTCTGGCCGTAGACGAGCGGCTTGCCCGGCACGAGATCCTGGCGGCCGGCCTTCAGGTTGCTCTCCAGCATCACGCCGAGCACGTGCTCGGAGCCGGCCTCGAGCTGGCCCATCAGCTCGTACAGCACCTTCGGCTGGTTCTCGTGGTTCTTGCCGCTGTTGTCGTGGCTGCAGTCCACGACGACCCCGGGCCGCAGGCCCGCGTCGCGCAGCGCCTGACACGCGTGCTGGAC
>JBIOJD010000127.1:0-9547 GCA_044450485.1 Polyangiales bacterium
CCTCAGGACTGCTCACTCGCTCGGCGCGTCGACGTAGAGCTCGCCGCCTTGCTGTTCGAACTCGCGCGACTTCTCGGCCATGCCTTGCTCGAGCTCGCGCAGGTCGGTCGTGAGCTTCATCGAGCAGAAGTGGGGGCCGCACATCGAGCAGAAGTGGGCTTTTTTCGCGGCTTCTGCCGGCAGCGTCTGGTCGTGGAACGCGTAGGCCGTGGTCGGATCGAGCGACAAGTTGAACTGGTCGTGCCAGCGGAACTCGAAGCGCGCCTTGCTCAGCGCGTCGTCGCGGCGCTGCGCGCCTGGGTGCCCCTTCGCCAGGTCCGCTGCGTGGGCGGCGATCTTGTACGCGATCACGCCAGCCTTGACGTCGTCGCGATCCGGCAGACCGAGGTGCTCCTTGGGCGTCACGTAGCAGAGCAAGGCGCACCCCAGCTGGCCGATCATCGCCGCGCCGATCGCCGACGTGATGTGGTCGTAGCCTGGCGCGATGTCGGTCGTGAGCGGACCGAGTGTGTAGAACGGCGCTTCGTGGCAGACCTCGAGCTGGCGCTCCATGTTCTCGGCGATCTTGTGCATCGGCACGTGCCCGGGTCCTTCGATCATCACCTGGACGTCGTGCTTCCACGCGACCTCGGTCAGCTCGCCGAGCGTCGCGAGCTCCGCGAACTGAGCCTCGTCGTTCGCGTCCGCAATGCACCCGGGACGCAGCCCGTCCCCTAGCGAGAACGAGATGTCGTAGCGCTTCATCAGCTCGCAGATGCGCTCGAACTCGGTGTACAGGAAGCTCTCGCGATGGTGGTGCAAGCACCACTTCGCCATGATCGAGCCGCCGCGCGAGACGATGCCCGTGACGCGCTGCCGCGTCAGCGGCACGTAGCGCAGCAACACGCCGGCGTGGATCGTGAAGTAGTCCACGCCTTGCTCGGCTTGTTCCACCAGCGTGTCCATGAACACGTCGATATCCAGCTTCTCGACCTTGCCGTGCACCTTCTCGAGCGCCTGGTAGATCGGCACTGTGCCGATCGGGACCGGTGAATTACGCAAGATGAACTCGCGCGTCTCGTGGATCCTATCGCCTGTGGAGAGATCCATCACCGTGTCCGCGCCCCAGCGCGTGGCCCAGCGAAGCTTCTCGACCTCTTCCTCGATCGACGACACCACCGCCGAGTTGCCGATGTTCGCGTTGATCTTCACGAGGAACTTGCGACCGATGATCATCGGCTCGAGCTCCGGGTGCTTGATGTTGGCCGGGATGATCGCGCGCCCGGCCGCGAGCTCTTCGCGCACGAGATCCTCCGAGACGCCTTCGCGCAACGCCGCGAAGCGCATCTCTTCGGTCACGATGCCGCGCCGCGCGTAGTGCATCTGCGACAGGTTGCCGTCACTGTCGCGGAGCCGTGCATCGATCCACTCACGCCGCCGCCCGGGCAGGCCTTGGCGCGGATCGATGCCTTCGGGACCGCTCGTGTCGTAGACCGCCAGCGGCGCTTCGCCTCCGCTGAGCGCGATCACGCGCTCGGGCACGCCGAGCTCACCGCGGCTCACTTTGGTCGAGCTCGGGAAGCTCTCCGAGAGGGGCACAGGGGCGCCGATCGACTGGGCGCCGGCTTCCGCCACGCGCAGGCTGCTGGTCCGTTCGGTCATCGCTTCCCTCCGCCGGCACGACCCGGTTCAGGTTCAAAGGGTTTTTCTCAGGCGCCACGGGCGCCACCCCTAGCCGGCCCTCACTATAGGACACCCGGCGGTCGTCGCCAGGGGGTTGACTCCGACCCAGACCGTCTTACCTTGGCGCCCGCGAGCTCTCCTGGCTCCCGAGCCAGGCTTTGTGCCCAGCGCGCTGCGCGGGCAACCAACCGTACGGAGAAACGCGCCATGAAGATTCGCCCGCTACACGACCGAGTTCTGATCAAGAGGGTCCCCGAGGAAGAGAAGACCAAAGGCGGCATCATCATTCCGGACACCGCCAAAGAGAAGCCGGCAGAGGGCGAAGTGGTCGCAGTAGGCAGCGGGCAGGTCCAGAAGGACGGCAAGGTGCGCCCGGTCGCCGTGAAGAAGGGCGACCGCGTGCTGTTCGGCAAGTACAGCGGCAGCGACGTCAAGATCGACGGCGTCGAGCACATGATCATGCGCGAAGAGGACCTCCTCGGCGTGCTCGAGAAGTAGACCACTCGCGCCATCAACCCCAAAGTCAGGAACGATCATGAACGCTAAAGCCATCTCCTATTCCACCGCGGCGCGCGACAAGATCCGCAGCGGGCTCGATCAGCTCGCAAATGCCGTCAAGGTGACGCTTGGGCCCAAGGGCCGCAACGTCGTGATCGAGAAGAGCTTCGGCGCACCGGTGATCACCAAAGACGGCGTCACGGTGGCCAAGGAAATCGAGCTCGAAGACAAATTCGAGAACATGGGCGCCCAGATGGTGCGCGAGGTCGCGTCCAAGACGTCCGACGTCGCCGGTGACGGCACGACGACGGCAACCGTGCTCGCTCAAGCCATCTTCCAAGAGGGCAGCAAGCTCGTGGCCGCGGGGCACAACCCGATGGCGATCAAGCGCGGCATCGAGCTCGGCGTCGAAGCCGTGGTCGGCGCGCTCAAGGGCCTAGCCAAGCAGACCAAGGACCCGCGCGAAATCGCACAGGTCGGCACCATCAGCGCCAACAACGACCCGGCCATCGGCAAGATCATCGCCGAGGCCATGGAGAAGGTCGGCAAGGAAGGCGTGATCACGGTCGAGGAGGCCAAGGGCCTCGAGACCACGCTCGAAGTGGTCGAGGGCATGCAGTTCGACCGCGGCTATCTCTCGCCGTACTTCGTCACGAACGCCGAGCGCATGCTGGCCGAGATCGAAGATCCGTACATCCTCATCTGCGAGAAGAAGATCTCGAACATGAAGGATCTGTTGCCCGTGCTCGAGCAAATCGCGCGCGCGCAGAAGCCGCTGATGATCATCGCCGAAGAGGTCGAGGGCGAAGCGCTCGCGACGCTCGTAGTGAACAAGCTGCGCGGCACGCTCCACACCGTGGCGGTCAAGGCACCGGGCTTTGGCGACCGCCGCAAGGAGATGCTCAAGGACATCGCGGTCCTGACGGGCGGCGAGGTCGTGAGCGAGGATCTCGGCATCAAGCTCGAGAGCCTCACGCTGACCCAGCTGGGCCGCGCCAAGCGCATCACGGTCGACAAGGACAACTCGACGATCGTGGACGGTGCGGGCAAGAAGGCCGAGATCAAGGGCCGGATCGAGACCATCCGCCGCCAGATCGACGACACGACCAGTGACTACGACCGCGAGAAGCTGCAAGAGCGCTTGGCCAAGCTGGTCGGAGGCGTGGCGGTGATCCACGTCGGTGCCGCTACCGAGGTCGAGATGAAGGAGAAGAAGGCGCGCGTCGAGGATGCGCTGCACGCAACGCGCGCTGCGATCGAAGAGGGCATCGTGCCCGGTGGCGGCGTGGCCCTGCTGCGTTGCCTCTCGGCGCTCGACAGCCTGAAGCTCACCGGCGAGCAAGCGGCTGGCGTGCGGGTGCTGCGCTACGCGATGCAAGAGCCGATGCGACAGATCGCGAACAACGCCGGCGTCGAAGGCGTGATCGTGGTCGAAAAGGTGCGAGGGCTGAAGGGCGCCAACGGCTACAACGCGGCGACCGACACCTACGAGGACTTGATCGCCGCTGGCGTGATCGACCCGGCCAAGGTCGTGAGGTGCGCGTTGCAAAACGCTGCATCGGTGGCGGCGCTGATGCTCACGACCGAAGCGCTGATCGCGGACAAGCCGAAGGAAGAAGACAAGGCTTCGCACGCCGGCCACGGCCACGACATGATGTAGCGTCTTCCCACGGAGCATGCGACGTCCTCCCTTCGCCCTGCTGATTGCGCTCGGGATCTTCGTCGCCATCGTCGGCAGCTCGCACGACTACTTCGCGCAGCGCTTGGTGCGCGACACGGCTTTGCCCGCGCCATGGTCGGGCTACGCTACCTGGACCATCGCAACGCTCGCGGTGCTGCTCTTCGTGCAGCCCGTGGCTGCTCGCCGCTTCGGTCCACGCGTGGGCGGTGTGCTCGGCTGGCCTGCGTTCGTGTGGCTCGGCGCTAGTTTCTACCTGTTGGTCGGTCTCTGGACCAGCGATACGGCCCTCTCGCTCGCGGGCTTGCACGGCACCGACGTGGCTCGCCTGCGGGCCGAAGGTCTGTGCGCGCTGGTCGGCGTCATCCTGCTCTACGGGATACGCGCGGCGACGATGCCGCCTGCCGTCAAAACCGTCGAGGTCCGGCTGTCAGGCTGGCCGGCCGCGCTCGACGGCTACCGCGTCGTCCAGATCAGCGACATCCACATCGGCTCCATGATCGGGCGGCGTTTCGCCGAACGGCTGGTGGCGCGCTGCAACGCGCTCGCCCCCGACCTCGTCGCGATCACCGGCGACCTGGTCGACGGCAGCGTCAGGGCTCTGGCGCACGCGGTCGAGCCTTTTGCTGAGCTGCGCGCGAGAGACGGTGTCTACTTCGTGACCGGAAACCACGATCACTACTCGGGCGCGGAGCGCTGGGTCCAGAAGGTAGCGGACCTCGGCATCGAGGTCTTGCGCAACCGCCGCGTCACGATCGGACGCGCACAAGCGAAGTTCGACCTCGCAGGCGTCGATGATCTCTCGAGCTCGAGGCTCGAGGTCGGCCGCGGCCACGACATCGAAGCTGCGCTCGCAGGCTGGAGTCAGTGCGCCCCGCTGCTGCTGCTCGCCCACAATCCGCGGACCTTCGATCAAGCCCACCCCCGCGGCGTGAGCTTGCAGCTCTCCGGTCATACGCACGGCGGCCAGCTTTGGCCCTTTGGATGGCTCGTTCGGCTACAGACTCGCTACGTCGCAGGGCTCTATCGGCGCGGCCGCTCTACGCTGTACGTCAGCCGCGGTACTGGATATTGGGGCCCACCTATTCGGGTGCTCGCCCCTGCCGAAATCACGGAGCTGGTGCTGCGCCCCAACACCTGAGCGCTCGCTCAGCGTTCGATCGGCGTCGAGATCAGCAGTAGAATCGGCTTTGTTTTCAACATGTTACAATGTATTCTGTAAAGCTACTTGTGCTCCTGCTCAGATTTGTGCGATTAAGGTACACCATGTACACACGCGTATCGGCATCGGTCTCTCTGGTTCTGGCAGCGGCGCTCGGCCTAGCGGCTTGCGGTAGCAAGAGTGGCGGCAGTAGCAACGCATCTTCCTCGTGCATGGCTGGCACGACGAGCGTCCCGAATTCGGCGACCGACCCGTGTAATCAGAAGGACATGAACTGTACGCCGACACACCCGGGCTACGTGGCCGTGTCGATGTGCCAGACCACCGGCACGTGGAGCACCATGTGCCAGTGCGTGCTTGCATCGAGCCTGGGCATGGCAGCTGGCTCAGGTGCCACGGGCGGCGGGAGCTGCGGCAACGGCGTGGTCGATACCGCGAAGGGCGAGAAGTGCGACGGCGCCAACCTCGGCGGTGCGAGCTGCACGAGCTTGATGCCCGGCACGAGCGGCGTGCTGCGCTGCAGCCCGACGACCTGCAACTACGACACGAGCATGTGCCACACCGGCACGGGCACGGGCGGCGCCACCGCACACTGAGCTAGCCCGGTCCCACGGACCGAGAACAGGCCGCGCATCCAGAGGTGCGCGGCCTTTTTCGTGGCCGCGCAGTCGCGGCGCGATTGCCTGAACGCGGCGTTCCCGGTATGGCTCGCGACGCCAGCTCCGGCGCTCCCCCGACATGACTGCCTCCAACGAACCCACTGTGGCCGCCGGCAAGCGGGGCCGCACCTACCTCGGCATCTTCCTCACCGCACAAGCGACGCTGATGCTGGAGGTGCTGCTCACCCGCATCACCAGCGTGAGCGCCTGGTACCATCTGGCGTTCTTCGTCATCTCGCTCGGCATGCTGGGCATGACCGCGGGCGCCGTACTGGTGTTCCTGCGGCCCGAGCGTTTTCGCGACGCCGACGTGCCGGCGCGGCTCGCTGAGAGCGCCCTCGGATTCGCGATCGCGATCCCGCTGAGCGTTGCGATCGCGCTCTCGATGCCGATCGCGCCGGTGACGGATCTCATGAGCTTCGTCGGCCTGGCCGCGATGGGATGCTTGCTCGCCGCACCGTTCACGCTCGGCGGAGTGACGTTGACCTTGGCCCTGACGCGCGCCGGTCTGCCGGCCAGCTTCGCCTACGGCGTGGACCTCGTCGGCGCCGCCAGCGGGTGTGCGCTCGTGATCCCGGTGCTCGCCGTGCTCGACGCGCCCAGCGCCGCCGTCTTCGCCGGTGCCTTGGCAGCCGCGGGTGCCTGCGCGTTCGCGAGCGCGGCTGGCAAGCGCACCCGCTTCGCATGGCTCGCCATGGCGGCGCTCTGCGCCGCGAGCGTCGCGAACGCGCGTGCGCCCGTACCGCCGTTGCGGCCGGCGTGGGTCAAGGGCGTCCGCGAGGACCCCGAGCAGTACGTGTTCATGCGCTGGAACACGTACTCGCGCGTCACGGTGGAGCGCAGCATGATGTCGCTGCCGTGGTTCTGGGCCAAGGGGGCCAACACCCCAGCCGTGATGCTGGCACCGCTCGAGCAGACCTTCATCAAGATCGACGGCGCGGCCGGAACCGCCATGCCGCGACTCGGCCCGTCAGCCTTGGCGCACGCCTATCTCGACTGGGACATCACAGCCGCCGCGCACCACCTGCGACCCAAGGGTCCTGCCGCGGTCATCGGTGTCGGCGGCGGGCGCGACGTGCTCGAGGCGCAACGCGTGGGCCATCGCCCAGTGGTCGGGGTCGAGCTCAACGATCTGATCGTGCAGCTGCACAAGAAGGTCTTCCCCGATTTTTCTGGAATCGCAAAACTGCCCGGCGTCGAACTGGTCTCGGACGAAGCGCGCAGCTACCTGGCGCGCGACACGCGCAAGTACAGCGTGATCACGATGTCCCTGATCGACACCTGGGCGTCGACGGGAACCGGTGCCTACAGCTTGTCCGAGAACGGTCTCTACACCGTCGAAGCCTTCCGCACCTTCCTCGACCGACTGGAGCCGCACGGCATCTTCAGCATTTCGCGCTGGTACTATGTGGACAACCCCGGCGAGACCGCACGCTTGCTCGCGCTCGCGATGGAGACCGCGTGGTCGCTGGGCGCCCAATATCCTCGCGCGCACATCATCCTGCTGCAGAACGAGATCGTGGCGACCCTGCTGCTGAGTCGAACGCCGTTCTCGGCGACGGACCTCGACCTCATCCAGAACCTCTCGGTGTTCCAGGGCTTCAACGTGCTTTCGAGCACGCGTCAGCTTCCGGCCCACCCGCTGCTGCGGACCATCATGACGCAGCCCTCGCACGAGGCGATGCGGCGGTGGACGGCACACCAGTCCCTCGACTTCAGCCCGCCGACCGACGCGCGCCCATTCTTCTTCAACATGCTCAAGCCCGCGGCGTGGCTCAGGAACAGAGCCAGCGTCAATCAGCTCGACCTGAGCTTCCTCGGAAACCTGCAAGCCACGCAGACATTGCTCTACGCGACGCTCGTGAGCTTGCTCTTGTCGCTGTGCACGCTCGTCCTACCCATGTTCACGAGGTTGCGCGATCTACGCACGTTCGACCGCTTGGACGTGGCGGCTGCGCTCGGCTACTTCGCGTTGATCGGCCTCGGCTTCATGTTCGTCGAGATGGGCCTGCTCTCGCGGCTCAACGTCTTTCTGGGTCACCCGACGCTGGCGCTCGCGGTCCTGCTCGGCGGCATCATCTTCTTCACTGGCATGGGCAGCATGCTCAGCGCGCGAATCGACGTCGAAAATCCGCGTTGGGCCAGGACTTATCCGTTGATCCCGGCAGCGCTCGTGTTGCTTGCCGCGGTCGCCCTCTTGCCCGTCATGCGCGCATTCGTGGCGGCACCGACTCCGACGCGGATCGCGGCCAGCATCGCGCTCTTGATCCCGCCGGCGCTCGGGCTCGGCCTGTGCTTTCCGCTCGGACTGCGGCTGGCGGAACGCATGGAGCAAGCCTCGGTGGGCGCCGAGGGCCCTCGGCTCGGCCCTTGGCTGTGGGGCATCAACGGCGCGTTCGGCGTGTGCGCCAGCGGCCTCGCGCTCGGCAGCTCGATGGTCTGGGGCATCCCCACCACGCTGCTGATCGGCGCCGGCTGTTACTTGCTCTTGCCGCTGATGACCCACCGATTGTCGCGCGCCCGCAGATCCTGATACGCCACGCGCATGGGCGAGCGTCGCGTAGACCAGAGCCTGCCCTTGCTCGCCGCCGCGGTCGGCGCGTGGTGGTGCGCGGCCGTGCGCGCTTGCGCGCAGGCGCAGGAGGACGTGCAACTGCACGAAACGATGGGCGTGTGCTCGCTCGGTCTCGCGCTGGGGCCGAGCCTGTGGGCGCTGCGCCGTTCCGAGCCCGAAGGCCACGGGTCGAGACGAGCAACGACCGTCGCCGCGGTCGCCTTGCTCGCGGGCGCAGCGTGCTGGTTACGTGTAGCGAGCGGCCTCGGTGCGAGCGCGGCCGCCACCTGCGCCGCGGCGCTCCTGCTCGCGCTGCCGCTGTGCTGCGCTGGCTACGCCTTGTCGCAAGCCACGGGCGGACAAGCCAAGCGTGCAGGTGTCGCGATCGGGAGCGGTGGCGTGGGAGTGGGAGCAGGGCTCGTGGCGCTCGACACGCTCGACGCTGGACAGGTGCTCGCCGCGAGCTGTTTGGTCGCTGCGCTCGCTTCGCTATTGGCGACGCGACATCCGAAGGCGCGCCGGGGCGACGCCGCCTGGCTCGCCAGCGGTCTTGCTTTCGCGCTCGCGCTAGCCGCAGCGCTGGCGGGGCCGCTCTGGAGGATCCCGGAAGAGCCGCCGCCACTCGGCCAGCTCGGCCTGGCCCGCGCTCGGCTCGGCGAGCACGGCACGAGCATGAAGCTCGCGCGTGAGGCCTCCGACGCCTTCTCGCAGCTTCGAGCATTCGGGCTGCAGGGCCGGGGCGCCGGCGGTTTCGTGCTGGCGCAGGACTCCGCCGTGCTCGCCTCGCTCCTGCGCGCCCAAGCGAGCACCGCAGCGGCGTTGGCCGCTTCGTGCTCGGAGGGGCTGCTCGCGGAGCCCTACACGCGACCGCGTCCGCGCGTCTTGCTGGCCGGGCTCGGCGGGGGGATCGAGCTCCAGTGCGCGCTGCTTCACGGCGCCAGCGCGGTCGACGTCGCCGAGCCGAGCGCAGCGCTGCAAAAGGTCGTGCGCGAGGTGCTCGGCCCTGCACCGTCAGGCGCGCCGACGCGGGCGCAGGTGCGCTACCGCACGGCTTCCGCACGCAGCGTCGCGCGCGCGTCGCGGGACTACGACCTCGTGCTCATCGCTCAGAATCACCCCAAGCACACTCTGCCCTCGAGCGGTTTGCCCTTGCCGGAAGCCCTGCTGCTCACCGATCGCGGCCTCGCGGACCTGATCTCTGTGCTCAAGCCCACGGGCGTGCTCTCCGCGACCGTGAGCTCGGAGCCCAGCGCGCTGCGGCTCGCAGCGACGGCACTCTCGGCGCTGCGCTTGCTGAACGTGAGCAAGCCAGAGACCCACATCGTCGTGCAGCA
>JBIOJD010000128.1:0-9531 GCA_044450485.1 Polyangiales bacterium
GAGCTCGGCAGCCCGCCGATCTCGCTCGGCTCGGTGACGCAGAGCAAGCGCATGTTCGTCAACCAAGACCACCCCGACGGCCGCATCACCTTCATCGACTGGGACACCAACCAGACTCGAACCGTGACCGGCTTCGAGCTCAACAGCAGGATCCGGGACTGAGCCATGACAAAAGCGACACGACTCTCCTCGTTCGCATGTGCCGCGGTGCTCGCTTCGATCACCGCGTGTGGCGGCCGCGTCGGTCAGCTCGAGCAGGCGGTCGACCTGCTCGACACGAAGCTGGCGCTCGACGATCAGGTGGTGCTCATCGACAAGAGCGCCCATCACGCCTTGCTGCTCAAGGTGACGGGCGCGCAGCCGGAGGCGACTCCGCTCGTGGTCGACCTGCCGCGCGCTCCCATCGCCGTGTATCGCCGCAACGGCGCCAACGAAGCTCTGATCCTGTGTGAGGGCCAGCGCGCCAGCACCGGCGAGGATGAAGCGCCGGCAGTGCTCGCTGCGCTACAGGCCGACGGCAAGGTGCGCAAGTACCAGGTCGGCAATCCCTTCGATCGGTTGGAGCAATCGGACGACGGTCAGTACGCGCTACTGTTCAAGAGCGGGACCGCGGGACGGCTACTCGACAACCCGAACGAGATCGCGATCATCGATCTGCTGAAGGATCCGAAGAGCGCAGTCACGCTGCGCACGTTGACCAGCAGCGGCGACACACCGCAGTCCGTGGTGTTCTCGCCGGAGATGACGATCCTCGGCCAGAGCCGGCGCCTGGCGGTGGTGCTGTCGAACGCCAGTGTCTCGTTGATCGACCTCGCGAACCTCGACCGGCAGGAGACCACGGTGGAGCTCTCGGCCGCCGGCACGACCTCGGTCAAGCCTGCGCAGGTGATGTTCAACGGCAGCGGCGCTTTGGCCGAGGTGTACCTACGCGGCGACGGCTCGAGCGACGTGTTCGTGTTCACGCTCACCGCGCGTCCGGGCGGCGTCACCGACAGCACAGGCCAGCACAACGACTTCAGGCCGACGATCGATCAGCTGCCCGTGAATGGCATACCGAGCGACATGGCCTTGTACGGCGCGGGCGCCGATGCACGCCTGCTCGTGCTGTCGGGGAGCAGCATGCAGGCGGCGGTGGTGGACGTGTCGACGAGTCAGGTCACGAGCGTTCAGTTGCCATCGCCGGCGACCCAGGTGTTGCTGTTCATGGGCGAGTCGCCTCGCGACCGGCAGAGCGTGCAGCGCGCCCTGCTCTACCAACCCGGCGCGACGTCGGTGATGTTCCTCGACCTGCCAGACCTGGCGGACCGCGGCAGCCGCAACGTGGAAGAGGTCTCGCTCGACGCGGCGATCTCGAGCCTCGTCCCCATGGTCGAGGATAACCAGGATCAAGTGCTCGTCATTCATCCGGATGGAGGCGTCAGCGTGCTCGACCTGCAAGCCCGCACGGTCGCGCCATTCACGACCACCGCGAAGCTGACCGATGCATTGTTCGACAAAGATCGCCGCAGGCTGTGGTTCGCGCCTCAAGGGCAACCCTACGTGGGCCTGCTCGATTTGCAGAACGGGGACACGCCGGAGCTGCTGCTCGATGCCGACGTGCAGCAGATCGTGCCGCTGTGGAAAGGCGGCAAGGTGGTGGCCATGCACTCGGGCACCGCCGGCTACCTCACGGTGATCGACGCCGTGACGCCGAAACGCGAGACCGCAAAATCCGTACGGGGCTTCTTGCTCACCGGACTCTTAACGCGAGGTCTGTGATGCGCGCGAATAGCTTGATGCTGGGTCTGTTGCTGCTCTGCTGCACGTCCTCGCTCGCAGCCGCGCAGATGACGAGGCCGAGCGGAGCCTCACCGATCGCACCGGCCAATGCTGGAGCAGGAACCGCGACCGCGACGCCTGCGACGGCGGCCGTGCAGCCCACAGCGGCGCCCCAAACCGAGGCGGCACCCGCGGCGACAGCCGCAGCCGCCGCAGCGCCGAGCAAGGAACAAGAGACGGCGCGGTTCGCTCTCCAGCGCGAACGCCTGCGAGCGCTGCTCGCGGCCGAGCGCGCCCGCCAAGGCAACGCGGCGCCCGCAGCAGAGGCCGAGCCCGCCGGCCCGCGACGCTACGGCGACGCCGGCAGTGCGATCGCAATCGGCGTGAGCTTCGACACCCCCTTCTACACCAAGGCGAGCTACGACCTGTTCTCGGACAAGGACGTCGCCAACAGGTACGGTCTCTGGGCCGCGCACGACATCGCCGCGTTGCGCTCGGATACGTTCGTGGCGCTCGAGGTCGGCTGGGGCACCGAGCACGAGCAGGACGGCAATCTGCGTGCCGGCACGCTCGGCAGCGAGCTCACGACGCACGCGTTCTTCGGCGGCGCGCAGCTACGTTACGTGCCGCTGCCGTGGTTGCAGCCCCACGCGCGCCTCGCAGCGGGCGCGCAATACCTGAAGATGCAGCTCACGAGCTCTTCGCCGACGGTGGCCTTCAAAGACTCCGGCTGGACCCCGTTCGCGAGCCTCGGGCTCGGCGTCACGGTGCGCTCTCCCACGCGCCTGTTCGAGGACGGGCAAGGTCACCTCGCGTCGCTGTCGGTCGGGCTCATGCTCGAGGGTGGCTACACGCTCGCCCAGCCGCTCGACCTGTCGCTCAGCGGGCCGGGCCCGGGCGCTCGCGGAGTCCCGATCGTCGAGCCCAAGCTCGGGCGCTTGGACCGCTCCGGCCCGTATGCCCGCGCCTCGATCGTGGTCCGCTTCTGACCAGAGCCGCGCGCTCTCTCAGTGCTTGTCCGGGTGCAACCTGCGCTCCTGCGCGCGCTTGCGCTCGGAATCATCATGCAGCAGGAACCACCAGGTTCCGATCGGCACGCGCAGCACGAACAGCAGCGCGTTGCCCGGCACTGAATCGAAGCGGTGCTGCCACTCGACGCCGATGATCGTGTAGCCGAGCGTCGCGTGCGTCATGAAGTCCGCTCCGCGCACGCGCTCGAAGCCCGCCTGCAGCCAGCCGCCGCCGAAGTGCGTCAGCTCGACCTCCGCGCCGAGCCCGCGGCGTGCGAGCGCGCCGAGCTCACCGCTCACGCCGAAGCTGAGGATGAGCGGCTCGTAGGCATACAGCGCGCCGATCCGCGCGCGTCCGAGCACCGGTGTGTCGAGCTTGTGATCGAGCCCGAAGCCCGCGCCGAAGGTCAGCCCGAGATCGGGCCACCACCCCTTGGTGCGCAGCTCTTCGGCGAAGACCTGTGCGCGCGCGCCGGCCGGACGCACGGCGCACACGCCGACGCACAGCACTGCGAGCAACGCGAGCGAAGCGGCCCGTTCAGCGCGCAACGGTCTTGCTCCCCGAGAGCGACGCTTGGGCCGCGCCCCGAGCCGCGCGAAGCTCGAGCACGAGCGAGCGCGACGCCGTGAGCCCCGACATGCGGGCGCCTCCGAGCTGCTGCGCCATGCAAGCGCTCGCATCGGTCGTGCCTGCGGCCGCGATCAGGCGGCCTTGCTGCACCGAGAACATCAGACGCACGCCCTGTCGCAGCGCCGACGTCAGCCCCGGGCCGCGACCTTCGCCGCCGCAGCGCAGCAGCGCGGTGTGCACGGCGCTCGCCAGGGGCTGCACCGACGCGTCGTCGACGCCGCCCGGTCGCGCGAGCGCCGCGATCTCGACCGCGGGAACACCCTCGCTCGCTTCGAGCATCATGCCCACTGGCGCATCGCTCCCGGACCCCGAGCCGACGCTTCCGCACGCGCACAACAGCACGCACGAGGCGAGCGTCGAGCGACGACGAGCGGCCGAGAAGATGGAGCGAGGATGCACGGAAAGGCCTCGGCTGCGATCGCGATCAGGACTGTTGCGGGCTCCAAAAAACGATGCGGGAGGGGCCAACGCCCCTCCCGCTCGAACGGTCTCACACTGGCTTTGGCTGCCTAGGGCGCCTCGGCACTGCCACACTGCGACAGACCCGCAGGCGTCACCTTGCAGACGTAAACCTTGCGCAGCAACCCGAACAGAATGTTGTCGTTGCGGGCAATGATCGCTGCATCACCGGCGGTGGCCACGCCGCCGTAGCTGCACGCGTTCAGCGCGCAACCCAGGACGGTCGCCACGAGCAGGGCCTTGAGTGCTTTTTGCATGGATTCCTCTCGGTCTTAGGTTAACTGCGTGCCGGCGACTCTATGGTGTCGGTCGTTCGGCGGTCAAGCCGTGGCACAGCCGGCCGCGGCTCAGCGCGCCAGACGTCGGCACTCGAGCGCGTATTCACCTACAGCTCGCTCGGCGCAGCTTCGATACGCCTCGCGAGCTCCGCGATGATCACCGAGCGCGCCGCGGGCGGCTCCGAGCACGATCCAGGCCTCGGAGCTGGTGTCATCGAGCGCCACCGCACGTTCCGCGAGCTCTCGCGCGCGCAGGTTGTGCTTGGCATTGAGCTGAATGTATGAAGCGGCCGCGACCTGCTGGGCCAGGGCTGCGTCGCGCGGAGTCGGACCGGCGTTGCCAGGCGTGGGCGCGACCGGGTCCCCGGGTCGGAGTCGTGGCGACGGCGTGACGGTCTCCGAAGGTGCGGGCGACGGCGGAGCGGCCGCAGGCGGGGGAAGCGCAGGCACCGCGGGCGCGGGCGCGGCCGGCAGGTGAACCGCAACCGGCTCTGGCGGCAACGGTGCCGGCAGTGCTGCCGGTGGAGGCGGCAGGCCGGACGCTGCGCCGAGCTCGACCGGCACGGGCAGCACGAAGTGCGTGTACGCGGCGTAACCGGAGATCGCGAGCACCGAGCCGATCAGGATCACCAGCGTCGCGTGCATCGCGCGGCGCGTCTCGTGCGGCATCGCCGGCTGCGGCGCGTCGTCCCAAACTACAGGCTCGTGCTCTCTGGGCGGCCGCGAGAAGAACGCGGTCGAGAGGCGAGCGACCGCTTCGTCGTGGTCGTGCTGCAGCACGTGGTCGTGGTCTTGCTGCGGAGCCGAGTCGGCGCTCACCACCGAGAGCGGCGGCCGCGACGACGGTCGCGCTGCCGGGGCTGGAAACGCGCTGGGGCGGCCGGAGGGCGTAGACCGCGGGCGCAGGCTCTTCCTCTGGGGCGGCTTTCGCAATCCTCGTAGAGCCATCGTGGCGTGCTCGCGCGACTATCGATGAGTCGCCGCTCGCTGGCAGCTTGTCCGAGCCGGACCCATCGCGCCCGCCAAAATTGTGGGGCGCTGAACAAAAGTTCCATGCAAAGCGGGCTTTCGTGGCTCCATGGGCGGCGAAAATCGATCAGTCTTTTGCCGAACGGCCTGCTACTGACAACGGTCCGGCCAGGTGTTTTGCAGCACTTGCTGGCTCATTTCCAACGATGCCCGTGCCCCACCGACATGGCCACCCGCTGCTGCGCGCGCTCGCGGTCTGGGTGCTCGGCGCGGCGCTGTGGCCGGCCAGCAGTAGCGCGCAGCTCTTGGTGCATCCCCAAAGGCCAGGACAGACCAATGTCCGCTACGCGGACTTCGACTGGCGCTACGTAGACCTGCTCCGAAACGAGAAGCTCGAGGTCGACATCGAGTGGAACCACGGGCCGCGCTTTCACATGAGCGCGTACCGGCCACCCGCGATGGGCACGCCCTGGGCTTGGCCGGCGATCAAGCAGGCGCCGATCTCGAGCCTCGGCGGCTCTTCGAGCGCCGCCGGGGCATCGACGCACGCGGGCAAGAACGTGCTCGAGACCGCGGGCGGTATCCGCTTGTACTTCTACGAGCGCGAGCGGCCGATCGCCGAGCGCGCCGCGGCCAGCATCGAGGAGTCGTACAAGTATCTCTTCAGCGAGTTCGGCTACGCGCCGCGCAAGACCTTCGCGTACTTCCTGTACAGCAGCTACATCGAGTTTCTGCAGACCGAGCTGTTCCCGCTGCAAGAAGGCGTGCTCGGCGTGACCAGCCCGGAGAGCCTCGAGCTCACGCTGCCGTACTTCGGCGATCAGCGCATGTTCGAGGAAGTCTCGACGCACGAGCTCGCGCACGAGTTCACGCTACAGAAGCTGCTCACCGCGGCCAAGGACGCCAAAGAGCCCGACGCGCCGCTGATGGAGATCCCGATCTGGTTCATCGAGGGCTCGGCCGAGTACTACGCCAAGCGCGGCCTCGATCCCGAGGCCGAAGTGCTGGTGCGCGACTTGATCGTGAACCCGGCCGAGGACGGCTACGTGCTCGGCGACTTCTTCGAGGATCGCCTGGCCGACGGGCTCTGGACCTACAAAGTCGGTCAAGCGCGCTGCGCGTTCCTCGAGGAGACCTATGGCAAGGGCACGTTGCAGCGCCTGCTCGAGCAGAGCCCGCGCTTGGTCAAGGACGCCGACCACGGCGGCGTCGCGAGCTTTCGCGCGCTGCTCGCGCTGGTCGTGAAAGACCGTCCATCACGCATCGCGGCGCGCTTCGAGCGCTGGGTGAAGCGCCGCGCATTCGGCTCGTATCTGGCGACGACGCAAGACCGCGCGGACATGAGCGGGCTGAGCGAGGTCGAGGGGCTGGTGCAGACGCTGCGCGCTTCGCCGACCGGTCAGTTGTTGCTCTACCGCAGCATCGACCGGGACACGGGAACGACCAGCCTGTACCTCGTGGATCGCCACGCCCCCGGCGACGCCAAGCGCGTCGCGTTCGATGGCACGCCCGGCGTCGAGTCGCTGCACCCGGTCTCGGGCCGCAACTTCGACCTGACCGACAGCGAGCTCGCGTTCGTGGCGCAGAGCGCCGGCCGCGACGTGATCTACGTGCAGCGCTTCGATCACGAGTCCTCGCCCGATCCGTGCTCGAACAAAGGCGCGCGCGCACAGCGCGTCTGCGGATGGGACGTGGATTTCAAGCTCAAACGGCGGCGCGGGCTGCGGATCGGCAAGCACGGGCTCTTGACCGTGGACGCGATCGCGCTGTCACCGAACGGTCGGGCGCTGGCGTTCATCGGGCTCTCGGAGAGCGGTCAGAAAGACCTGTACATGATCCCGCGCCTCGACGACCCGGAGCTCACGATCGTCCAGCTCACGCACGACCTATACGCCGAGCGCGAGCTGAGCTGGGGACCGCGCGGCATCGTGTTCAACTCGGATGCGACCGGGCACGGCAAGTACAACCTGTTCCTCATCGATCCCAATCTGCCGCAGAAGACCGAGCGGTTGACGTTCGAAGCGCGCGACGAGATGAGCCCGACGATGCTGCCCGACGGCCGTGTGTTCTTCACCGCCTACGATTCGGCAGGCGCCAACTTGTACGAGGTGAAGACCGATGGCGAGCGCCCGACCCTGCTGCGCCAGACCGACGTCTCGACCGGCCTCTACGACGCGAGCCCCGGCCCCGATGGCAGCCTCTGGGCGCTCTATCACCACGGCCATCGCCGCATGCCCGTGCGCATCCCGCCGAACGCGCTGCTCGCACAGGCCGTCGAACCGGCGCCCGAGGACGCGCCCAGCAAGCCGCCCGAGCGCCTGTCGCTGCTCGTGGACCGAAAGTACAACCCGTTCAGCCTGTCGAACTGGGCGCCCGATGGGTTCTTCGTGCTCGCCGGCTTCAGCACGTACGGCGTGTTCGGCAGCCTGGTCGCGACCGCCTCGGACCGGCTGCGCGACCACGGGTTGATCCTGAGCTCTGCGGTCTACGGCTCGTTCGATCTGCTCGACGTGGACCTGACCTACGTGAACCAGGAACGCCGCCTGATCTGGGGGCTCTCCATGTTTCATTCGGTCTACCCATTGTTCGACGAGACGTTCAAGACGAGCGACCCGAACACCAGCGTGACCTTCTTGTCGTGGCGCCGCTTCTTCGGCACCGGCGGCGTGCTGCGCTACCCGTTCAGCCCCTTCTTCTACGCGCAGGGCGAGCTCTCGTTCGGCGGGTCTTCGTACTTCGTCACCACCGACACGGCCAAGGTGCTGCGCGATCCGACGCAGAACAACGCGGGCCGCGACCTGCTCGGTCCCTGGCAGCAACTGAACCAAGGGCTGCGCTTTCATACGGAGGTCGCAGGCAGCCTCGGCTACAGCACGGTCGGCTACCACCGCGCGACTGGGCCGATTCGCGGCAGCGCCCTGCTGGTATCGCACCTGCTCGGGACCGAGCCGTGGGACGGCGTGACCTACCAGCAGAGCCGCATCGACGCCGAGCACTACATCCGCATCATCGGCGCCGCCAACCTCACGGTGCGCGGTTCCGCAGGCACGACCGTGGGCAACCACCGCGCGCCGCAGTACTTTCTGTCCAGCTTCCACACCCTGCGCGGCGTGCCGTTCGGCGACACCGATTTCCTGCTCGGTCGCAACTTCTTCTACGGCACGGTCGAATTCCAGTTCCCGATCGCGACGTTCATGCAGTTCCCGCTGATCGACCTCGAGGGGGTGCTCGCAGCCGACTTCGGCGGCGTCGGCAACGACGCGCGCGCCATCTGGGAGCGCCGGGTGCTCGACCTGGTCTTCGGCGTCAACCTCGGCTTTGCTCCGCTGGTGCTGCGGCTCCACTTCGGCCAGCCGATCGGCATCGGCGCGCCGGTCCCGAACGGCGGTAAGCTGGTGTTCAACTTCTCGATCATGTGGCGCTACCAGTGAAGTCACGGAGCGAGAACGAGCCATGGCTCGCCAGGGCTTGGAAGGATGCACAAACTGCGCTAGAATTTTCACAATCCGGAGGCGCATCTTCAGCTTGCTGAGGGCGAAAATCCGAGAGATAGGTGGTAGCAGGAAGTGGGTAGGATGATCAGGGTGCGGTCACGAGGCAGGTGTCTCTTTGTAGCGGTGTGTGCGCTCGTCGTGGCGAGCTGTGCCCAGGGCGCGCCCGCGCCGTACCGCATCAAGGAGAGCCTCACGAACTACGCAGACGGCGGAGTCGACGGCTCCGTGACCGGGTCGGGCGGCGGCTCGCCGATGATGATGAGCGGCGGCGGCGGCGTGATGTGCGGCAGCGCGTCTTGCGACGTCGGCAAGAGCTGCTGCACCGGCGCGTGCGTCGACCTCACCTCGAACACGAACCACTGCGGTGACTGCGCCACCGAGTGCCCCAACGGGGCAACGTGCACGGCGGGCAAGTGCACGTGCACGGCGGCCGGATCGCAGGTGTGCAACGGGACCTGTGTGGCGGTGACGACCGACGACAACTGCGGCATGTGCGGCAAGAAGTGCAACGCCCCGACCACTTGCCAGGGCGGCATGTGCAAGTGCCCCAACGGCAGCACGGGCGACACGGTCTGCGGCGGCGCGTGCACGGACACGATGACCGACATCGCCAACTGCGGGGCCTGCGGCACCGCGTGCATGGCGCCGCTGAGCTGCGTCGGCGGCATGTGCGGCTGCCCGCTCGGCGGCATGTTGTGCAGCGGCATGTGCGTGCAGACTCAGACCGACACCAACAACTGCGGAATGTGCGGCATGGTTTGCGCGTCTGGCTCGACCTGTGCCGGCGGCGCGTGCAAATGCCCGAACGTCGGCGACGTCGAGTGCGGCGGCATGTGCCTCAAGCCGAACACCAACGACAACTGCGGGGCCTGCGGCACCAAGTGCACGAGCCCCAGCATGTGCTGCGCCGCCAAGTGCGTGAACACCCAGAC
>JBIOJD010000129.1:0-9517 GCA_044450485.1 Polyangiales bacterium
CTCGAAGCGACTCGATTTTCTGGGGTGCGCTCTCCTGCGCGGCCGCGAGCAGGTCGTCGCGAAGGCGGCGGGACTCGCGTGCGAGATCCGACATCGCCTTCTCGTACTCGTGCGGACGAAATCGAAATCGGCGCCTGGGCGGTCCCTCGGCGGAGCGCAACGCGTGCCGCACGCTCATGACGATGTCGTCACCCGACCTGGTGAACGCGGCTTTGTGGTGGTTGTCGATGAATACATCGGCTGGTACGTCGGCAGGAGATTTTGGCCAGTGCTCGAGGAAATCCATCGAGCTGGCGAAGAAACCGCCTGCGTCGCCGAAGAACGCGATTTCGATCCGCAAACCACGATCGCCGCCATCGTATTTGTCGATGATGTCCAGCAGGACGAGCTCGCGGTTGTGTCCGTCGATCTCGACCAGGTAGAGCTCATCGCCGATCATACCGAGGACCGCTGGCGTATCCCAACGACGCTCGCTCTCGCCAACCCAGCAGGCGAGCCCAACGCGTGCGACTGCTTCGGGCACATCAGCCATCGATCTGTCGTGCTCCGTCCAACGCGCAGCAGGCTGGTTCTGTCGCTGCTGCCTACTCCTTCACGTCCCCGCGCGCGAAGATGCTTGCGACGAACGAGAGCACGTCGTTGGCGGAGGCTTCGTTGTAGCCGTAGTACTTGATCAAGCGGCTCTTGATCACGTCGATCTTGTCCTGGGTTTCCTTGTCGATCACGTTGCTGACGAAGCTCGAGAGCTTGATCGAGTCTTTCTGGTCCTCGAACAGCTTCATCTCGAGCGCGCGCCGCAGGCGGTCGTTCGTGTCGTAGGTGAACTTCTTGCCCTCGATCGCGAGCGCGCCGATGTAGTTCATGATCTCGCGCCGGAAGTCGTCCTTGCGGTTCTCGGGGATGTCGATCTTCTCTTCGATCGAGCGCATCAGCCGCTCGTCGGGCGCTTCGTCGCGGCCGGTGTACTTGTTCTTGACCTTTTCCTTCAGCGTGTAGGCGCGCACGTTGTCGATGTAGTTCGCGCACAACCGTGCGATCGCGCCTTCGTCGGCGCTGATCGCGCGCTGGACCTCGTTCTTGACGATCTCTTCGTACTCACTCTTGACCACGCCGATCAGCTCGGCGAAGCGCTTGCGGGCATCTTCGTTCGAGAAAAGCGAATGGTGCTTGAGCCCCTTGTCGAGCTCGTTCAGCACCATGAAGGGGTTGATGTAGCCCTCGGTGCCCTCACGCACGAGCGCGTTGCTGATCTTGTCCTGCACGTAGCGCGGCGACACGCCGTCGAGGCCTTCGCGCGAGGTCTCCTTGCGCAGCTCCTTGATGTTGTCCTGCGTGAAGCCGGGCAGCATCTTGCCGTCGTAAAGCTTCAGCTTCTGGAGCAGCGAGATGTGGTGCTTCTTGGGTTCCTCGAGCCGCGTCAGCACTGCCCACATGCTGGCGACTTCGAGCGTGTGCGGTGCGACGTGCTTGCCGCGGATGCGCTCCTGCGAGAAGTCTTTTTCGTAGATCTTGATCTCCTCGGTCATCCGCGTGATGTACGGGATGTCGATCTTGATCGTGCGGTCGCGCAGCGCCTCCATGAACTCGTTGTTCAGGAGCTTGTTGTACTCGGCCTCGTTCGTGTGGCCGATGATGACCTCGTCGATGTCGGTCTGCGCGAACTTCTTGGGCTTGATCTTGTGCTCTTGGGTCGCCCCGAGCAGGTCGTAGAGGAACGCCACGTCGAGCTTCAGAATTTCCACGAACTCGACGATGCCGCGGTTTGCGATGTTGAGCTCGCCGTCGAAGTTGAACGCGCGCGGGTCCGAGTCCGAGCCGAACTGCGCGATCTTGCGGTAGTTGATGTCGCCGGTGAGCTCGGTCGCGTCTTGGTTCTTTTCGTCCTTGGGCTGGAAGGTGCCGATGCCCACGCGATCTTTCTCGCTCAGCAGCAGCCGCCGTACGCGCACGTGGTTCGCGATCACCTTGCCCCAGTCGCCGCCGTTGCGCTGCATCAGGCGCTGGAAAATGAAACGACAGGCTGGGTCGAGATCGCCTTCGATCTTCACGCGGTAGCGATCGTTGCCGAGCCGCGATTCGCGGATCGCGGTGTCGCGCCAGATCTCCGGAACCAGCCGCAGTGGCTCTTCGTGCATGGGGCAGACGAACTCGCCGAGCTCGTCGTCATCGGCGACGCAACCCGTGCCCTTGAGGTTCGTCCAGGAGAAGGTGTAGAGGCTGCCTGCGGGCGTGCGCGAGTAGTTCTCGAGACCCTTCTTGAGCAGGCGCGCGATCGTGCTCTTGGACGAGCCGACCGGTCCGTGCAGCAGAATGATGCGCCGCTCCGGGCCGTAGCCCTGGGATGCGGCCTGCAGCACGTGCACGAGGCGCATCAACGGGATGTCGAGGCCGTGGATCGCGTCCTTGCCGCCGTCGATCGGATCCTTGAAGAATGGATAGCGGACGAGGCGCTTCTTGCTGTCGATGTACTCGTCCTCGCCGTAGCTGACGATCATGTCGTACACGCGCTGGAAGGCGTTGCGCGTGACCTCGGGCCGCTCCTGGACGATCTTGAGGTAGTCTTCGAACGAGCCTTCCCAGTGCAGGTCCTCGTAGCGCTTGTAGTCCTGCAGCGCCGCGATCCGCGTGACAAGAGACTCTGAGGACAGTGTCGCCATGGTGACCTCGCCGCGCTCGCTGCGCGGAAATGCGATCTGCGGCGAGCGACCGCCGCACCAACAAGCGTAGCATCCCCAGCCGCGCGTAGCAGCAAGTTATGCAGGGTGCGTCAGCGCAGAACGTCCTACCCCGGACGGGCTACGGACTGTGCTAAGTTGAGCCAATCGTGCGCAAGGTCTACGTGCTCGACACCAACGTGCTGCTGCACGACCCGCGGGCGATCTTCAAGTTCGAAGACAACGAGGTGGTGCTCCCGATCTACGTGATCGAGGAGGTCGACCACTTCAAGCGCGACATGAACGAGCTCGGGCGCAACGCGCGCATGCTGGCTCGCTTCATCGACGAGCTGCGCGAGCGCGCCGAGGTGACGCTGCAACAGGGTGTCGCGCTGCCGGGCGAGGGCCGGCTGCGCGTCTCGGCTTCTGAAGGCGTGCTGGTCGAGAGCAACGGGCGCTCGGCCGACCACAAGATTCTCGCGTCCGCGCTCGCCGAGCGCGACAGCAACCCGGACCGGCCGACGATCTTCGTCACCATGGACAGCAACCTGCGCATCCGCGCCGATGCGCTCGGGCTGCGCGCCGAGGGCTACGAGGGCGGCCGCATCCACGCCGAGTCGCTCTACGCCGGCGTGCTCACGCTCGGGGCGAGCACGGCCGCGGTCGATCTGCTGGGCAAGCGCAAGGCGATCGCGGTGAGCGAGCTGCAGGACACCTCGGAGCTCCACGCCAATGCCTGCGTGGTGCTGCGCGACGTGGCCAACGAGCAGCACACCGTGCTCGGTCGCTACGATTGCAAAGGTCAACAGGTGGTGCCCTTGCGCTTGGGCCGCGAGGGCGTCTGGGGCGTGCGACCGCGCAACGTCGAGCAAGCGTTCGCGTGCGAGCTGTTGCTCGACGACTCGGTGCGGCTGGTCACGCTGGTCGGTCGCGCCGGCACTGGCAAGACGTTGCTGGCGCTCGCTTCCGGCCTGCAGAAGGTGCTGACCGAGGGCGGCTACGCGCGGCTGCTGGTATCGCGGCCGATCATGCCGCTCGGGCGCGACGTGGGGTATTTGCCCGGCACGCTCGAAGAAAAGCTCAACCCCTGGATGCGGCCGATCTTCGACAACCTCGAGTACATCTTCACCACCGGCGGCAGCCGCTTCGATTCGGGTCGCAGCTACGAGGAGCTGCTCGCGGCCGGCACGATCCAGGTCGAGCCTCTGACGTACATCCGCGGGCGCACGCTGCCGAACCAGTTCTTGATCGTGGACGAAGCCCAGAACCTCTCGCCGCACGAGGTCAAGACCATCATCACGCGCTGCGGCACCGATACGAAGATCGTGCTCACCGGCGATCCGGACCAAATCGACAACCCCTACGTCGACGCGCAGAGCAACGGCCTGACCACGGTCGCCGAGCGCTTCAAGGCCGAAGCGATCGCCGGCCACATCACGCTCTTCAAGGGCGAGCGCAGCGAGCTCGCGGAGCGCGCCACAGAGTTGCTATGACGCGGAAGATCACGCGACCGCTTGCCGCTGATCCAACGCCGTTGCAGGTGGCGCCGCCCTTGTCCGACGTGCGGCGGTTCGAGCTGCGCATGCAGGCGCTGTGCACCGCTGCGCGCTTGTTGCCTGCGCTCACCGCCGAGAACGCGGCCAGCGAGCGCGCGCGGCTGATCGCCGAGCTCGAGTCTGGCGGGGCTCCCGTGCCACGCTGGCAATTCGCTGCGAAGCGCGTGCCCGCGGCGGCATTTCGCTTGCTCGACGCCCTGCGCGGCGAGGCGGCAGAGCTCGAGGGCGCGAGCCTGTATCGGGCCAAGCTCGACGAGCTCGAGCTCGACCTGCTGATCGTCGACTCGCTCGGCAAGCCTCGGCTCGTGCGACCGCTTTCGGCGCGGCGGTTCGGCACCGGCAAGACGCTCGCTCCGACCGCCGCGGGCATGAAGCCGCTCGCCCACTGCGCTCGAGCGATCCTCGAGCGCGTGCCGGCCGTGAGTGAGCCGCTCGACGTGCCACCGGACGGTCAGCCGCTCAGCCTGTGCGGTTTGGTCCGCGGGCTCGCCGACAAAGTAGGGCTCGAGGTCCGGGTGCAGGTGGAGCCGAGGCTCTCGGCAGGCGCAGCCACGGGCGAGCGTACGGTGTTCGTGGCTGCACGCACCTTTGGGCGGTGCGAAGCACGGCGGCTCGCGGTGCACGAGGTGCTCGGGCACCTGCTCGTGGCGAGCAACGCGCGCGCGCAGCCCTTGCAGCTCTTGCACTGGGGAACCGCGGGCTCGTTCGTGGACCAGGAGGGCTTTGCGCTCTACATGGAGGAGGCCGCGGGCGTGCTCGACGCGGCGCGGATGCGCACGCTCGCAGGCCGCGTGCTCGCCGCCGACATGATGCACGCGGGCGCAACCTTTGCGGAGACGGCTTGCAAGCTCAAGCGCGAGCAGGATTTCTCCGCACGCGACACGATCGCGCTGACCGAGCGCGCGTACCGCGGCGGCGGCGTCGCCCGCGACACGGGCTACTTGCTCGGTTGGCTGCGCGTGCATGCGGCGCTCCGCAGCGGCGAAGCGACTGTCGACGAGCTACGCGCTGGTCGCGTCGGCCTCGACGCTTTGCCGGTGCTCCGAGAGCTGCGCGCCGCGGGCTATGTGCGACGGCCACGCTTGCGGCCGGATTTTGCGAACTTGGCTCGCAACTTCCTCTCGACCAAGTCGGGCACGACGCCTTTGAGGTCGCCGCCGAGCGACGCGGCCTCTTTGATCAGGCTCGAGCTCACGAAGAAGTAATCGCTAGCCATGATGAACACGGTCTCGATGTTGCCGTCGAGATGGCGGTTCATGTTCGCCATCTGCAGCTCGTACTCGAAGTCACCGACTGCGCGCAATCCGCGCAACACCACGCGCACGCCTCTGTTGCGCGCGTAGTCGACCAGCAAGCCGTCGTCGAAGCGGTCGATTTCCACGCGCGGATCGCCTTTGACGGCGTCGGTGATCATCTCGATCCGCTCGGCGACGCTGAACAGCGGCTCCTTCTTGCTGTTGCTGAGCACGGCCACGATGATGCGGTCGAACGCGACCAGTCCGCTGTGGATGATGCTGACGTGGCCGTTGGTGATCGGGTCGAAGGTCCCGGCGTAGATCGCGGCGGACATGGCCAGCGTCCTATCACGTCTCGACGGCGGGCGCGATCGCTTGCCAAAGCGCGACCGAGCTGTCGCCGTAGCGATAGCTCGCGAGCTCGCGCAGACCCGCGTGCGGGGAGGGCGGCTCCCGCGTTGCATGCTCCAGCACCACGAGCGCGCCAGGTGCAAAGGCGGAGAGGCCGTTCAAGTCCGCGATCAGGTCCGCTGCGACCTGCACGAGCGTATAGGGCGGGTCCGCGAAGACCAGCCCGAACGGCGCGCGGCCGGTCTTGCTCATGCGTGCCGCGATCGAGCCTGCCGCTCCGTGCAGGTCGAGCGGCAGTGCCTGGAGCCGCTCCGCGACACCCAGCGCCCGCGCATTGTCCGCGATGCTGCGCAGGGCCGTGCGGTCGTCGTCCACCGCCACCACGCTCGCCGCGCCGCGCGAGAGCGCCTCGAGGCCGAGCGCGCCCGTGCCTGCGAACAGATCCAGCACCGACGCTCCCGCGAACGCGCCGCGCGCCTCGAGCGCGGAGGCAATGCCTTCACGCACTCGATCGCTCGTCGGCCGCGTGCTCGGCGCAGGCCTTGCAGGCAGCCGTCGCCCCCGCAGCACCCCGCCGATGATCCGCATGGGCCGCGCTAGAAGCTCAGCGTCGCCGAGAGATGCGCGGCGCGGGGCGCAAACGCAGGACGCAGCGACAGCCGTGGGCCCGAGGACGTCCCGGCCTCGGGCTCGTGAGGCGGAGGCTCGCCGGAGCTCGAGGTCATCACGAGGTACGCCCCCACGCCGCCGCTCACGATCGCCGTGCCGAGAAACACCCACTGCAGCACTTCGAAGGTGGCCGCCGTGTGGCACTTGCTCTGCACGCCGCTGAGGTCGCTCGCGGTCAGGTCGTACCTGAACCCTTGGTCGGCCGCCTTGCACACGTCGTTCACGACCTGATCGCTCATGCCCGACGCCTCGGCCATCTTGTTGCCGCGAGCCACCGCGTCCCGGTACTTGTTGTACAAACCGTTGCCGTTGACGCCATCGACGATCGCCGCCGACACGCCGGTGCCGATCAGCGACGCGGCGCTGACGCCGATCAGCGTCCAGCCGAGCCACTCGAGGTGAGTCTGGCGGCGCTCGGTCTGGGTCTGCACCTGCAGCGCCTCGGTGCCGATCGGCGACAGCACCGCCGCGATCGACGCCGCCTCGCCCTCGACCACAGAGACCGTGCTCACGTGCGGCGTGTAGCCGGTCTTGCGGATCTCGATGCGGTAGCTGCCCGGTTGCAGGCCCTCGAGCTTCAGCGCGCCGTCACGCGTGACACCGACCTGCTCGCCGTTCACGCTCACCTCTGCGTCCGGCAGGTTGGCCTGGATCTCGATCGTCCCGCCCGTGACGTTCGAGGACAACCGCGCCATCAGCTTGTCCGCGCGTGCCGCCAGAGATTGCGTATTGATCTGATTGCGCGGGAGCGTGTCGTCGAGCTGGCGGGCGATGGCGCTGCTCGGCGCGTCGAACAGGCTCAAGGTCAGCGCGAAGTCGTAAACCTCGCGCGCGCTCGTGCGGCGGATCGTGCCGTACACCACCTTGTCCGCGGAGAGGCCTTTCGCAATCTCGCTCAGGCACGCGGCGTCGATCTCCTCGCAGCCGTGCGCGAGGCTCATCTGCGCCATCGAGACCGCGGTGCTCGACACGGTCCAGCCCTCGACCGTGCGCGCGGCCGCGCGGAGCTGTTCGGTGAGCTCGTTGGCCACGTCGTCGTCGCCTTCGACCGACCGCAGGCCGAGCACGACCACGGTGGTCTTGGCGAAGGCAGGTGAGGCCACCGCCAGCAACGACAAGACCAAGATGAGCCGAACGAGCATGGTCCCTCCGCGATTATCCGCAGCCGGCATAGTACCCGACTCGGAGGCGGCCGTGAAACTCGTGACTGGAGGGGTCGCTCGCGGGCTGCAAGCGCGCGCAAAACGCGGCATGCTCCCGGGATGCGGGTCATCCCGGTCCCTTGCCTGAAGGACAACTACGCGTACCTGGTGCTCGACGCCGAGGACCGCGCCGTGGTCGTCGATCCGTCCGAGGCGCCGCCGGTCGAGGCCGCGCTCGCGCGCGCCGGCGTGCGGCTCTCGGGCATTTGGCTCACCCACCACCACTACGATCACGTAGGTGGAATCGAGGCGCTGTGCGCGGCGCACCCCGGCCTCGCGGTGCTGGGCAGCGCCTACGACCTCGAGCACGGCCGCATCCCGCGCCAGACCCGCGGCCTGCGCGAAGGCGACGAGCTCGCTTGGGACGGCCAGCCGGTGCGGCTGCTCGAGATCCCCGGCCACACCCTCGGCGCCATCGCCTACGTCGTCGCCGGCAGCCTCTTCAGCGGCGACACGCTGTTTCTGGCGGGCTGCGGTCGCGTGTTCGAGGGCAGCATGGCGATGATGCAGACCTCGCTCGCCAAGCTGCGCGCGCTGCCGGCTGCGACGCGGCTCTACTGCGGTCACGAGTACACGCTCGCGAATCTGCGTTTTGCGGCCGCCGTCGAGCCCGATCAGGTGGCCATCGCAGAGCGCGCCCGGGCGATTGCGGCCGTGCGCGAGCGCGGCGAGCCGAGCGTGCCGGGCGTGCTCGGCGACGAGCTGCTCACGAATCCGTTTTTGCGCTGGGAAACGCCGGCGGTGATCGCCGCGGCCCGCGCGCGGGGCGCGGAGGATGCGTCACCTGCGAGCGTGTTCGGCGCGCTTCGTGCTGCGAAGGACCGGTTCTGAAGAACTGCGTCAGCCTCGGCGGCGATAGTTGATCGCCGAATCGACGTCCTGGCGCGCCGCGTACTGGCTCTGCAACCGGATCAGCTCGCTGTAAATGGTTGGCATCCGCGGTGCGAGCGCGAGCAGCACGCGGCCCGTGGCCTCGGCGTCCGACGCGGCACGGTGCGCGTTGTCGAGCGCGATGCCGAGCCGCGCGCACACTTCTCCGAGCCGGTGGCCGCGTTCTTCCTTGTGCAGCTCGCGCTCCCAGACCAGCGGGTCGATCCACGCGACCTCCTCGTGAAACGCCGGCGGCGGCTCCGCGCCCGCAGCCGAGTGGCCCGCGCGGGCGAGCTCTGCGTGCAAGAACGCGCGATCGAACGCCGCGTTGTACGCGACCGGCAAGTAGCCCTGGACCGCGGCCTCGACCTTGGCCAGCACTTCCGCAAACGTCGGCGCGCCCGCGAGCTCCTCGTCGCTGATGTTGTGGATCGCCCGCGCCTGCTCCGGCACCGGGATACCCGGGTTGCACAACCAGTTCTGCAGCCCGCTCAGCTCACCACGCTCGAAGCACGCGATGCCGATCTCGATCACACGGTCCTCGGTGGGGTTGAGCCCCGTGGTCTCGAAGTCGATGACCGCCAGCTTCTCGACCGCCCACGCCACGCTGGGCTCGAACTTGTCGCTGAGGCCCGCGACCTCGACGATGGTGCGCGCGATGAGGTCCGCGATGCCCGGGTAGTGCCGGCCGGTGGGGAAGCACCCGCAAACGTCATCGAGCGAAGCGCGCATCAGGGGAGGAGGAGATCACGCTGCGGGCCGGCTTGGCAAGCGTTGGCCGTGATTGGGGTTGGCTGGACGAAGGATCTACTGGGGTTTCGCGGTGGCTATGGCGCGGGCGTAGTGCTCGACCGGGATGACCGCACGATCGCGGCGCCGAGGTGGCTTGGTCCCCCCCGGACGGGTAGTGGGGTGATTTCGATTTCGGCCATTCGTCCGAGCGCCGCGCGCCTATCTTGGGCGCGTGACGATCCTTCGCC
>JBIOJD010000130.1:0-9504 GCA_044450485.1 Polyangiales bacterium
ACCTTCGGCGAGATGGACGGCGAGGAAGCGCGCACCCACGAGCCCAAGGTCGTGATGGTGGACAGCCGCAACCGGATCAAGACCATCCGCGCCGAAGTGCCGGGCCCGCAAATGCCACCTCGCCTCGACGCGTGAATTGGGTGGCCACGCTCTCGGCCGAGGTGGCGGAACGGCATACGCAGGCGACTTAAAATCGCTCGCCGGAAACGGCATGCGGGTTCGACTCCCGCCCTCGGCACTCATCGCGCTGTTTTTTTGACCTGCTCGACCTGGCCGTGCATCGCTCTTGCAGCGGCACCGCAGTGGTGCCCGAGGTGGAGGCGACACGATGGGCTACGAAGAGCTGGTGGCTGAAGCGCGCAAGCTGTTGCGGGCGGCGATCGAGGCGCGGTTCCGTGGTGACCTCCACGCGAACAAGGTGCGCGCTCAGGCCTATGCCGACGGCTACCTGCGCGCCCTCGGCGATGCCGGGCTGCTCGACCGCGCCGAGTCGCTGCTGCTCGTGACCGAGATCCGCGCCGAAGTCGAGACCGAGCCTCTGCGCCAGCGCATCGCCGCCGCGAGCTAGGCAGGCAGGTACTTGGCCAGCAGGGGTGCGAGCGCGCGGCGCGTGGACGCTGGAATGTGCTCGGGCGCGGTCAGAATGGCGTTCTGCAGCGCACTCGCGGTTGGGCTCTTGCGGGCATCGGGCAGGCGCTTGCAGAGCGCGCGGATCACCGCGCGTGCCGTGCGCACGTTCTGTTGAAGCACGCGGATCACGGCCTCGACGGTCACCGCTTCTTCGCCCTGGTGCCAGCAGTCGTAGTCGGTGACCATCGCGAGCGATGCGTAGGGCAGCTCGGCCTCGCGTGCGAGCTTTGCCTCGGGCAGGTTGGTCATGCCGATGACGGACGCGCCCCACGAGCGGTACAGCTCTGATTCGGCGCGGCTCGAGAACTGCGGGCCTTCCATACACACGTAGGTGCCCCCGAGGTGCAATGGAGCGCCGACTTCTTCGAGGGCTCCGCGGCTCGCTTCGAGCAAGGCACGATCTACGGGATCGCCGAAGCCGACGTGCGCCACGAGATCGAAGTCGTCGAAAAACGTGCTCGCACGGCCGCGCGTGCGGTCGATGAATTGATCGACCAGCACGAAATCTCCCGGGTGGATCGTCTCCTTCAGCGAGCCCACGGCCGAGACGCTCAGCAGCTGCTGCGCCCCGAGTTGCTTGAGCGCGAAGACGTTGGCGCGGTAGTTGATGCGGTGCGGCGCGAGACGGTGCCCACGGCCGTGCCGTGGCAGAAAGAGCAGCGTCACGTCGTCGAGCCTGCCGCGGATCACCGCGTCCGAGGGCTCGCCGAAAGGCGTCTGCACCCGCAGTTCCTCTAGGGCCTTCAGCCCTTCGAGCTCGTAGAGTCCGCTGCCACCGATGATCCCGAGACACTGCTGCATGACCGCGCTCCGCGCGCGCCAGCCCTATCACGAGTCCGTTGCGATCGCCATCACAGCACGTCTCAGCAACGCACCGCGTGAGCGAAGCGAACCCCGCGGATGGGTGGGCCCCCGACAGCTTTGCTGGCGGGGCGGGAAGGGCGCGTGCCCTTCCCGTTATCAAAGCCCGGCGTCGAGGTCTGTGAGGGGCACGAGTGCGTCGCCGGCTGGCACGATCACGCGCAGTGTGCGCTCGGCCAGGATCAGGCCGTCGCCCGTGACTTGCACGACCACACGGAAGCTCTGGTCCGTGTCGCTCGCCGCGATGTGCAGGTTGCGCAGCGTGACGTCGAACGCGAGCTTGGCGCGCGAGCGCACTTGCACGAAGCTGTCGGGCTTGCCGTCGGGTGCGTCCGCGGGCAGCAGGTCCGCGATGGTCGGCGCATCCGCGGAAGACGTCTGCGCCACGGCGACCGGCGTCACGCTCTCCACGAAGCCGATCGGGTCGTCGCTCACCGCGCCGGTCACGGCGCGAAAGCGAGTGCCATCGACCAGGCCCACGATTGCGTCCACCAGCTTCGCCGAGAGCCCGTTGCCCTCCGCATCCACGTCGAACACCAGCGGACACTTGCCGGCTGCGCTCGGCAAAAGCGCGCCCCCGACGCCCATCGGGCACTTGTCGTCGACCGGATCGGCGCCGAGCGCTTCGGTCTTCAGCGCGACGCCCTCGAGATCGGCGCGCGCTGCGGCGTGCGAGGTGTCGCTGCACGTCTTGGGAGCTGCCGGGTCGCAGGCGCCGCTCACGATGCCGATCAGCTTGGCGCCGAGGTCGAACAGCGCTTGGCCGGCTTCGTCGAGCGAGTGCGTGCCCGGAAAGGCGCTGCCGTAGTCTTCAGGTGCGTGGCTCGGGGCGTCGGTGACATGCAATACGACCCGCAGCGCGCCCGCGCGGAAACCCACGCCGCCCGCGGTCCCGCCCCCGAGCGCTGCACGTCCGTCGTAGGGCGCGATCAGAGTCTTGCTCGAGAGCGAGTAGCCCTTGCCGGTCGCGATCTGCCATAGCGCCTCCGCGCCGGCCTCGGGAATGTCGCCGCCTTCGCCGAGCGGCTGATCGAGGCGGGCAACGGCACTTGCCACCGCGGAGATGTCGGAGGTGATGGGCGTGAGCAGCACGAACGGCGTGTCGGCGGGGTCCCCGGTCGCGGTGTCGCCTGGCGACCCGAACGGAGGTGCGGGAAAGTCCGCGAATTTCGATACCCCGAAGCTGACGTCTGCCACCCGCATGCGCAGCTGCGGAACGATCGTGCTCTCGAGCGCTGCCTGGAGCTGGTTGATCTCGGCGTCGATGCTGGCCGTGGTGTCGACCGAGAAATGGACGTCGAGCACGCCCGGATCGGCTGCGATCGAGATGCGTCGCTTGATGGGCGGCCCGCCCAGCGGCAGCACCACCGCCTCGTCGGCCGGCGGGAGGATCGGACCCCCGTCGAGGCGAGCCGAGCGCGTGCTCACGCTGCCGTCAGCGCTCCCGCCGTCGGAGCGCCCCGCGACCTGCGTGGCGCCTGCGCTCACGCCTGCAGGTTGCTTCACGCCTCCGCACGCGTGACACGCTGCGAGCAACAGTGGCCACGCGAGCTCGGAGCGATGCCGTGGCTTGGCGCTCATGCTCGCGCGCTCATACTGCGCGGCGGCGCCGGCTTTGGCCACCCGCCGCGAGCCTGCGGGCCGCTGGGAAGGCGAGGTCGCAGAGGGTGGGCAGACCTGCGCCAATTGACAGCGTGGGGGCAGCGCGTAGCATGCGAAATCAGCGAGTTGCACGCTTCGGTTCGAGCGATCCCACGCGGGACGCGTGGCTTCACATGCTCAAGCTCGTCATCTCCGACAACGAAGGCACAACCACGGTCGTGCCGCTCGCGCGCGACGAGATCTCCATCGGTCGCAAAGAGGGCAACACGATCCGCCTGACCGAGCGGAACATCTCGCGCGCGCATTGCAAGCTGCAGCGCCAGAACGGCGGCTTTCTGGTGCGCGATCTGCGCTCGTACAACGGTGTGCTCGTCAACGGTCAACGCGTCGTCGGCGAGCTGCAGGTCAAGGCCGGCGACGAGATGCGCATCGGCGACTACACGCTGCTGCTCGAGACGGAGAAGGCCGAGGCGGATGATGCGGACGAGCTCGAGAGCTCACCCACGGTGCTCGCGCCGATCCCGCGCGCGGCCCCGCCGCCGCGGCTGGTGGTCTTGACCGCGCCGCTCGCCGGCGCCGAGTTCTCGTTGCCAGAGAAGGGTGAGGTGCGCGTCGGCCGGGGCTCGGAGCTCGACGTCACGATCGACCACCGCTCGGTCTCGCGCGAGCACGCGAAGATTGCGTGCGAAGACGGCCAAGCGCGCATCGTCGATCTCGGCAGTATCAACGGTGTGGTGGTCAATCACGAAAAGGTGGTCGAGACCACGCTCAAGCCTGGCGACGTGATCGAGCTGGGCGACGTGGTGCTGCGCTTCGTGGGCCCGGGCGAACGCTTCGTGTTCGATCCAGAGGAGGCGCGGCGTCTGTTGCCGCAGCGCGCGCGGAATGCGCCAAAATTGCTCGCGGGCGCGGTCGTGCTGCTCGGCGCGGTGATCGCGATCTGGATCGTGCGCTCGCTCGGGACGCCAGCGCCGTCGACGGCGAGCAGCAAGCCGGCTACCCCGCCGCAGGCTGTCGCCGCGCCCGTGCCGGTGGCTGCTCCTTCGCCCGTCGCCGAGCAGGACCACTACCAAGAGCTGCTCGAAGCCTGTCGCAGCGCCAACGACGGCGGGCGCTACGCCGAGGCCGTGGCCCACGCCAATGCCGCGCTCAAAGCCCACCCCGAAGCCGATGACGCCCTCGACTGTCGCAACATCGCGCGCATCAACAACGAACAGGAGCAGATCGTGGTGCGGGCCAAGGCCGCGGTGCAGGCCGGCGACGACGAAGGCGCGTGGAAAGAGCTGTCGAGCTTGAGCGGAGAGAGCACGGTCGCTGCACGACCCGACGTGCTCGCACTGCTCGCCTCGGCTGCGCGCGCGCGCGTGTCGGAGGCGCAGAGCATGCAGCGCAAGCGCCCGGATCAGGCTGCCGCCGTGGCTGGAAGCGTGCTCGTCGTGCCGCTCGTGCCCGCCCCGGTGCGGGCTCAGGCCCAGGCGATCGTGAGCAAGGTCTCCGCCGCGCATCCGGCCAAACCGAGCCGTGCCGAGGTGGCCCAGGTCGCCGCCCCGCCACAGGAAGCGCCTCACCCGGCCAAGCCCGCGCCTGCGCCGCACGCGTCCGAGCGCTCGCCCATGGACGCGGCCAGCGCGTGTCTGGCGCGCGGGGACAACGCATGCGTGATTCGCGCGCTCAACGGCAAGGCGCAGTCGGCCCAAGAGCTCGGTCTGCTGATCGAGACCTACAGAGCCGTCGGCGACTCAGCGCAGGCGTTCCACAACATGGCGACGTACGTGCAGCGCTTCCCGACGGCACGGCGAGCCGAGGCGTACCGCCAGATGCTCGAGCGGCAGGGTCATTGAACAGCCCCATCGAGGCGTTCGTGTGGGCCGCCGACGGGTGAGAAGCGTTTGACACTTCAAGGAATCCCATGACAGGCTGCGACGCGCGTAAAGCTTGTTTTTCACAACCAAGGGGACTGGTCGGGAACATGTCTCGCCAACCTGGTGGTACCCCCATTTTGGGGTTCGTGTGTGTCCTAGTCTTGGGCCTCTTGGCCCAGCCGGCTGCAGCCCAGAGCGCTTCGCTCGCGAGCGGCGGGATGGATGCGCACCTGTTCCGCCCTGCGGTCGACTCCAAGGGCTTCATCAGCACCAACGGCACCAACATCCTCGGTGCGGGTGACTACAGCTTCGGGCTCTTGCTCGACATGGGCTTCGGCATCTTGCCGTTCCACGGCTTCGGCTACGACCGCTCCGCGGCGGTGACCTTCAACAACCGTGGCGTCGGGACGGGCGGGTTCGATCCCAAGACCCACATCATCGACCAGGCCATCACCGGAACGCTGCACTTCAACTACGGCATCGCCAACACCGCGGTGGTCGGCATTCAGGTGCCGATCATGGTCGTAGGCGGTCCGAGCGTGATCGTGCCCGGCGTCTACAACGACAACGGAGCGCCCGCAGGGCTCGACTCGCAGGGCTTCGGCAACATCACCCTGCACGGCAAGCTGCGCATCCTCCGCTACGAGGAGCACAAGATCGGGCTCGCTGCGCTCTTGCAGATCGAGCTACCGACCGGCAGCGCCAAGCAATTCCGCGGTGAGCCCGGCCTCGGCCTGTGGCCGGTGCTCGCGGCCGAGTGGGTGCCGGTGCCGATCTTCCGGCTCGGTCTCAACGCGGGCTATCGCTTCAATTCTGGCAAGGGCGCGACGTTTCCCTTCAATGGCCAAGTGCGGCCGATCCACGACCTGAACAATCGTCCTGCGGGGCTGCTCTTTCCGAGCGTGTGCGAAGGCACTCCGGGCGTTGCGAACTCGATCACCAACGCCACCTGCCCCGGCGCGGTGACCGGTGGCACCTCGATCAAGTACGACGATCTCATCACGGGCGGCGTTGCGGCGAGCCTGCGCTTCGCCAAGTCGGCCGAGCTCGTCGCCGATGCCTACACCGGTCAGATCGCGAGCTCGATCGGCAAGAAGGGCAGCCTCGGGCTCGAGGCCATCGGCGGCCTCAAGATCTACGTCGAGGAGAACAGCTACCTCGTGCTCGCGGGCGGCGTGGGCCCGGTTCAGAGCGTCAACTCGGCGGATGTGCGCGCCGTGCTGGGCTTCATCTTCGAGCCGTCGATCGGCGACCGCGACGGCGACGGCTACAAGGACGACGTCGATCAGTGTCCGGACGAGCCAGAGGACTTCGACCACTTCCAGGACGAGGACGGCTGCCCCGACCCAGACAACGATCGCGACGGCATCCTCGACGTGGACGACGAGTGCCCGCTCGTTCCGGAGGACCACGACGGCGATGCGGACGAGGACGGCTGCCCCGAAGGCACGATCGGCGACCGCGACGGCGACGGCATCCTCGACAACGTCGACAAGTGCCCGGACGACCCGGAGGACCGCGACGGCTTCCAGGACGAGGACGGCTGCCCGGACCCCGACAACGACAACGACGGCATCCTCGACGTCGACGACCTGTGCCCCAACGACCCCGAGGACAAGGACAACTTCGAAGATCAGGACGGCTGCCCGGACCCAGACAACGACAAAGACCGCATTCCGGACGTGAGCGACGCCTGTCCGAACGATCCCGAGACCTACAACGGCTTCCAGGACGAGGACGGCTGTCCGGACCGCGGTAACGTCATCATCGAAGAGAACGAGATCATCATCCTCGAGAAGATCTACTTCGCCACGGACAGTGCCGAGATCTTGTCGCGATCGTTCCCGATCGTGGATGCCGTGGCCGCGACGTTGATCGGCAACCCCCAGATCACCCTGGTCGAAGTCCAGGGCCACGCCGACGAGCGCGGTGCGGACGACTACAATATCCGACTGACCTCCGACCGCGCGGCCTCGGTCGTGCAGGCGCTGGCCCAGCGGGGGGTCGACATCAAACGGCTGCGCAGCGCGGGTTATGGCGAGCGCTGCCCGGTCGACCCCGCCCACAACGCCACGGCCTGGGACAAGAACCGGCGGGTCGAATTCAAGATCATCCGCACCGACAGTGGTCCGACCGGGGTCGAGGTGGCTTGCCCGGCGGGACAGGAGTTGGTACCCAAGTAGTTGCGCCGGGGCGGCCGGCGGTCCAAAACGGCATCGTTCTCATTCGAGCACTCAGCAGCAGGCAGACGCGGTCGACGGGCTTGTGATGTCCCGGGAGCAATTCATCGGTTTCGTGAAGGGGGCGATTCTCACGCTTCCCCAGCAGCTGAAGGGTACGCTGCGGCTGGTCGATGACCCGAACATCCCGGACGAGGGCCGGGCGGTTGCGGCCGGTGCGATCCTGCATTGGCTGAGCGGGTCCAACACCATTCCCGGAGTGCGCGGCGGGCTGTTGTCGTACGTCGACGACGTGCTGGTGCTGCGGCTGGCGTATGCGCGCATCGAGACGATTGCCCCCGAGGCCATGGCGCGCCATCGCGCAGACTCGCCGGAGCTGTTCGGCAGCTTGACCGAAGACGTCGCGCTGCTGCGGGACTACCTGGGCAACGGTGTGGCCGTGCTCGACAAGGCGGTCGAGCGCATCGCGCAGACCAAGCACCACGGCCGCACCGCGGCGCAGTGCATAGCCGACGAGGACGCAGGCACGATGCTCTACGACGAGGTGCAGTCCGCGCTCGTCGACCTCGACATCGAGGAAGAGGCGGTGAGCCGCGCGCTCAAGCAGCTCGACCCGGTGCTCGAGGGCTTGCGCCAGCGGAGTTGATGTTTAGTGACTGGGGCGGCACGCCGGTCCTTAGCGGCCCCTCCCCGACGAAGTGGGGCTCGGCGCATTGCATTTGCATGCGCGTGCCGGTTAGCCACAGCGGGGTGGCAAGGATCAGGGTCTCGAGCCACAAGCCTGGGCCTTGCCCGAGCCCGAGGCGCAGGAACGCGAGCGCGTAGGCGCTGCCGAGCAGGCCTGCGCCGAGGGGCGTGGTGGCGTCGAGCCAGCTTGCCCCGCCGAAGAGCAGTCGATGCCACGGTGCGGGCTTCCGCAGGAGCGCATCCGATGTGTCTGGGATCGGACTGAACCCTCGCTCGAGAGCAAGTGCTACGCAGAGCGCGAGAAGCGCGAGGCCGATGTCGGGTCGGGCGCCGTAGCTCAATGCGGCTGCGAGCCCCGCGATGCCCATGACGCTCGCGCGCAGCGCGAAGGGTAGCTCGAGCAGAGGTCGCGCTCGGACGTTGCAGCGTGCGGCGGAGATACGCGCGGTGCGGCGCTTGAGCGCGCACAGCGCGAGCAAGAGCCCGCTCGCGATGAATGCGCCTGCACTGTGATGGCCGAGATGAAACGGGCTCGCTGCCTTCGAGGCCGGCTGCCGCGGGACGGAGAGCGCCAGCTCGACGCCGAACGCGACCGTACGCGGGAGCCGTGCGCGGTGCAGGTGCAGCAGCGTGGCGTCGGGTCGCTCGGTGCGCTCGACACCGAGCGCGACGTCCGTGTCTTTTTGCAAGAGCCGCGTGCCCGGTGGCGCTTCGAGCCACAGGTCGGCCTGCTTCAGGTCCACCGCGAAGGCCGGGAGCGAGAAGGCGAGCGTAGAAGACGAGCCGTCGCTGGCTTCGCCTTCGCTCAGCGTGGTGACGTAGCGCAGGACCAGGCGGTGCAGTCCGCGACGCGGGGCGCTGGCCTTGTCGCCGAGCGTAACCACCACGCGCCCTTGCGCGTCCGCGCGCAGCGAGGGCGTGAGCGTGCGTCCATCCTCGCACTCGATCACGGCTGGCGAGCCCTCATCCAGGGTCAAGTCGCGGCCGAGGCCGGACAGCTCGAAGCGCGAGAGCCAGCCGCCGTACACGCGAATGCCGAGCCCGAGCGCGACGCTCGCGCGGCCCGACGGCAGCACTTGCACGTGCGCGTCGGCGGTCTCGACGCTGGCACGGGTCCAGGCAGCGACGGGCGAGGCGCAGCACAGCAGCGCGCAGGCGAGCCCTGACGCCTGCGCCAAGCGCCGCAAAAGGCCGCCCGTTGCGAGGACCACCACTGCACGCTATCAGCGGAACCGTGCCGCCGGAAATTCTCGGATCGGCTGGCGGGCTATCCCTTCACAGTGCGCAGCCAAGCCGGCATGAACAACAGCGCGAAGAGCGAGAGCGTCAGCCACGCGAGCGCGCGTCTGCGCGGCGACAGGGGGCCCGGGTCGAAGGGTGGGTGCTCGCGGCCGGTGCCGCGGGCCATCAGGCCGAGCATCACCCACCACAGCAGCCACGGCGTGCCGGCGCCGATCTCGTTCCATAGATCGTCGCCGCGCTTGCCGGCGAGGAACGCGGGCAGGCCGTAGCCGAGCGCAACCGCGATTCCGAGCGGCAAAAGCGCACGGCGCAGCGCCCTCGAAACGCGCTCGTAACGCTCGCCTAGCAGGGCGCAGGCCACGTGACCGCCGTCGAGCTGGACCGCGGGGATGAGGTTGAGCATGGTCACGAGCAAGCCGGCCCAACCCGCGAACGCAGTG
>JBIOJD010000131.1:0-9482 GCA_044450485.1 Polyangiales bacterium
CCGCCTTCGAGCAGGTGGTGCGCGGCCAGCAGCCCGCCCTCGGCGTCGTGCAGCGCGGCGAGCGCGCGGTGGCGGCCTTTTCGCGCTTCGGCGTCGAGCTCGGAGGTGATGGCCGTGACCCACCCGCGGTGTGCGAGCACGTACTGTCGGTCGGCGCTCGTGAGGACGCCCTTCGCCAGCAGCTCGGTCAGCGCCATGTCGATCGCGGTTCCGTCCGCGTCTGGACGCAGCAGCGCGTAGTCCTCGCGCGCGAGACCGTCGTGGAAGGCGAGCGCGTGAACCTCCGCGAAGAAGCGCGCCAGCTCGCCGAGCGATGCCAAGCGCGCTCGCGCCGCGGCTTCGGCGCTGCGGGGAAGATCCCCCGGATCGAGCACCGGCGGCAGCGTCCAGACGCCGCGTTCGTAGCAAATCAGCCCCTTGTCCACCAGATGCTGCGCCAGCTCGAGCGCGGTGCGCGGGTTGCCCGCGGCGACGGCATGGATGCGCTCGCTGAGCAAGCTGAGGTTCGGCACGTCGCCGAATACCGAGCCGAGCAGCTGCTCCGTCTCACCGCGCTCGAGCGGTGTCAGCGTCCAGCGCGCGCTGCGTCGGCCCAGCACCGAGAGCGCGACCGGAGCTGCCGCGGTGTCCTCTCCGCTCGTGGCCACCACCAGCAGCGGATGGTGTCGGCCCTTGTCGGCGAGCAACGCGAGCAGCGCCGCAGAAGTCTCGTCGATGGCGTGCACGTCGTCGACCGCGATCGCGAGTGGATGCCGCTTGCTCACGGCGAGCAACCACTTCAGCAGCGCGCCCTGGACCAACATCGCCTGCAGATCGGGTGCCCCGAGCGGCCGCAGGCGGTGACCACGTTCGCCATCGAGCAACAGCAGCGCGTCGAGCTCCGCGGCAAGCTCGCGCTCCGTCGCCCCTTCCGGCAGTGCTTGCAGCAGCTGCTCGCCCAGCATCTGCGCCACCCCGAAGCTCGCGCCGCTCGCGCCGGCCGCGCTCGCGCGCAGCACGGTCGCGCCGAGCATCTTGGCCTCCAGCACGCACGCGTCCAGCACACGCGAGCGGCCGAGCCCGGGCCCACCCTCGATCAGCACGCCCCGGCCACGCCCGTGCAGCGCACGCGCCATGCGTCTGCGCGCAACCGCCAGCATGCGGTCGCGGCCGACCAGCGTCGGCGTCGAAAGGTACGCCTGGGCCACGCTGAGCGGCTCGTCGCGCTCGATGCCTGCGATGCGCGCGAGCCGCTGCATCACCTCGAACGCGCTGCGCGGCCGCAGCGCAGGGGTGAGATTGAGCAGCGAGAGCACGAGCGCGTCGAGCTCCTTGGGCACGTCGGGCGCGAGCGCGGAGGGCGGAAGGGGCTTCCGCGACCACGCATCGAGCAAGGCGTTGAAGTCCCTGGCCGCGAACGGCGTCCGCCCGGTCAGCGTGTAGTAGAGCGTTCCGCCGAGCGAGAACAGATCGGTGCGCGCGTCGAGCGTCGAGCGGTGCAGCACTTCGGGCGCGACGAATGCCGGCGTGCCGACCACGTGTCCGCCTGCCCCCATCGAGGCCATGGCGCCGAAGTCGATCAGCTTGGCGTGACCGTCGCGCGTGCAGCGCACGTTTCGCGGGCTCACGTCGCGGTGCACCAGGCGCCGAGAGTGCAGCAACGCGAGCGACGAGCAGACGTCGAAGATCAGCTCGCAGGCCTGTTGCCACGGCAGCGGCGAGAGCGTGCGCAAGTCACCGCCGTCGAGCAGCTCCATCGTGTAGTAGGGCCCTGCGGCATCGATGCCGTAGTCGTAGACCTCGATCACGCGCGGATGCGAGAGCTCGGCCAGCGTGTGGAACTCGCGCTCGAACAGCGCCTCGACTTGACGGCGCGCAGCCTCGTCCGAGGGCAGCAGCAATTGCTTGAGCGCGACTTCTCGCTCGCCCGCCTGGTCGGCGGCGCGATAGACCCGTGCCATGCCGCCGCGTCCCAGCAGCGCGCGCACGCCGTAGCGGCCGCCCACGGTGGCGGGAAGGGCCTCGGAGCCCACGCTGACGGCGGATGCCATGCCTATCGCCCCGCTCGGTATGATCCAAGAAAGACGTACATATCTTACGGTATTGTAACCTGAACTGCGCTCCGATCCGATCTGTCCTCGTTGCGAATTCCTGCGTGGTTTCCTCACACTCTGCCGAATCGTCCAGGCCTGACGGGGCGATATGTGAAGCAAGTGCGTTAGAGGGACTGGTCAGACCGCCGGCGGCCAGGTAACGTGGCTTTCATGGAGGTGGCCGCTGTTTCGCCCTCCGCGGCGCCCGCCGCGATGAGCTTCGAGCCCGTAGCCGAGGCCTCACGCTACCCACCCCCTGTAGCCGGCTTGAGCCCGGACAAGACCCGAGGCTGGCTCGGGCGGCTCCTGCCGGTCGTGCTCGCGCGCAAGGCGCTGCTCTATTCCGCCATCGCTGCGTCCGCCCTGAGCATGCTGACCTCCGTCGCCGCGCCGGCCGTGCTCGGTCTGGCCATCAACGACGCGCTCGGCAGCGGCCACGTCAAGCCTTCGGTCGTGCGCGGCGCGCTGATCGCGCTGGCTCACGCCTGCGGATTGCCCGACGCACGCGCCGTGGGTCGCCTGACGCTCGAGGGCTACCTGCTGGCGCTGCTCGTGCTCGGCGTGGTGCGCGCCGTCTCGTCCGGCTACTACCGCTACGGCCTCTACCGCGTCGCTTACCACATCGAGACCGACCTCCGCTCGATCATCTACGACCACCTGATCCGCTTGCCGTTCTCGTTCTACGACCGCGTGCAATCGGGGCAGATCATCTCGCGCGCGAACAGCGACATCCGCTCGCTGCAGATGCTGTTGACCTTTGCGCCGATGATGATCGTGTCGTGGCTGAGCTTCGCGCTCGCGCTGTCGTTCATGCTCTCGGTGCACGTGGGCTTGACGTTGGCTGCGGTGTTCGCGCTACCGGGGATCTTCGCGGTCGGCGCGCACATGCGGCGCGAGATGTTCCCGCTGTCGTGGATGATCCAGTCGCGCTTGGCGGACCTCGCGACCGTGGTCGACGAGAGCATCCAGGGCGTGCGCGTGGTCAAGTCGTTCGCCGCCGAGAAACGCCAGATCGGCGCGCTGGCCAAAGTCGCTCGCCGGGTGCTTTGGGCCGCGACCGAGCTGGTCGAGACTCGGGCGCGCCACGCTCCGCTGATGGAGAACATCGCCCGTCTCGGTCCCGCGTTCGTGCTGCTCTACGGCGGCTGGCTCGTGCTTCAGGGCCGGATCGAGGGCGTGGGCACCCTGGTCACCTTCAACACCTACATGATCATGCTGCAGGCGCCGTTCCGGGTGCTCGGCTTCTTCATGTCGCTGAGCCAGCGCGCCGAGGCATCCGCCGCGCGCATCTTCGAGATCCTGGACGAGCCGATTGCGATCGAGGACAAGCCGGGCGCGCAGGATCTGCCCGAGCCGCGCGGCCACGTCGAGCTGCGCGACGTGAGCTTCGGTTACGCGGGCGGCCGCAAGGTGCTCGAGGGCTTTTCGCTCGAGCTGCGTCCGGGGGAGACCGTGGCGCTGGTGGGCCGCACCGGCTGCGGCAAGAGCACGGTCGCGCGCCTTTTGCCGCGCTTCTACGACGTAGGCTCTGGCGCGGTGCTGATCGACGGCCACGACGTGCGCGACGTCACCCTCGTGAGCCTGCGCGCGCGCATCGGCCTCGCGCTCGACGAGCCGTTTCTGTTCTCGATGTCGGTGCGCGACAACATCGCTTATGGCAAGCCGCAAGCCACGCAGGACGAGGTCATCACGGCGGCCAAGGCGGCCGAGGCGCACGAGTTCATCACTGAGCTCGAACAGGGCTACGACACCGTGGTCGGCGAGCGCGGCTACACGCTCTCGGGCGGTCAGCGCCAACGCATCGCGCTCGCGCGGCTGTTTCTGCTCAATCCGGCGGTCGTGGTGCTCGACGACGCGACCAGCGCGATCGACGTGCAGATCGAAGCGCAGATCCTCGACGCGCTCGAGAAGCTGCTCGAGCATCGCACCACGCTGATCGTCGCGCACCGCGAGTCCACGCTGCGCTTGGCGGACCGCGTGGTGCTGATGGAGGACGGCAAGATCGTGGCCAGCGGCACCCACGAAGCGTTGATGCGGGACGAGCCGCGTTACGCCGCGGTGCTCGCGCACGCCCAGCACGCGACCCCACGCGTACGCCCCCAGCGCAAGCCGCCCGCGGGCATGGCCGAGCGCTTGCGTGGGCTCGGGGGCTCGCCGCTGGGAGTGCCCGGCGGCTTCGGCGGCGACGGTCCGCCGGGAGGGCTCGGGCTATGAACTTCAGCCCTCCTGCCGGCTCGCCCTTCGCCGGGGGCAACTCGGCGCAGACCAGCCGCGCGGCAGGTCTGCCGTTCGCGGGCATTCCGCCGGAGCTGCTCGCCGGGGTCAAGAAGATCGAGGCGCGTGAGCCGGCGCACGAGCCGGCGCGGATCGACTATCGACCGGACGATTTCGAGCGCGAGCCGTTCACGCTCTGGCGCTTTCTCGCGGCCCACCGCGGCGGATTGCTGATGTCGCTGTTCCTGGTCGTGATCGCCACCGCGGCGAGTCAGGCCGGCCCGCGTCTGCTCGCATGGGCGATCGACCACGGCATCTTGGCGCGCAAGTTCGAGGTGCTGCTCTGGGCGTTCGTCGCGTACCTCGTGGCGATCGTGCTCAGCGTGATCACGAGCTATGCGCGCATCCGCTACACGGGCAATCTCGGGCAGCGCTTGATGTACGACTTGCGCTTGCGGGTGTTCTCGCACCTGCAGCGGCTGTCGCTGGACTTCTACACCGAGGAGCGCGCGGGCCGGCTGATGACGCGCATGACGAGCGACATCGAGGCGCTCGCCAACCTGTTCCAGGACGGGCTCGTCGACCTGATGGTCCAGGGCCTGACGTTGGTCGTGATCACGGTCGTGCTGCTGATGATGAACGTCGAGCTCACGCTGATCATGCTGGGGCTGGTCGTGCCTGCCATGGTCGGGCTGACGTTCTGGTACACACGCGCGTCCGATGCAGGCTACGGCGTGGTTCGCGACCGCATCGCCGACGTGCTCACCGACTTGTCGGAGAGCCTCGCCGGCATCCGGCTGGTCGCGGCCTTCAACCGCCGCAAGCACAACGCGATCCATCACCGCAACGTGGTCGGCGACCACTACCAAGCCAACCTCGACATGGCCAAGGTCGGTGCGATCTACACGCCCGCCAGCGACGTGGTGGGCCTCGTGGGTCAGCTCGCGATGCTGCTCGTGGGCGGCCGCATGGTGCTCGCGCACGAGCTCACGCTCGGTGGGCTCACGGCATTCGTGCTCTATTTGTCATCCTTCTTCGCGCCGATCCAGCAGCTCGTGCAGCTCTACAGCACGTATCAGTCGGGCCAGGCCGCCGTGCGCAAGCTGCGCGAGCTGCTCGGCACGCGGCCGAGCGTGGAGCAGCGGCCTGACGCGCACACGCTGCCGCCGATCGAGGGCAAGATCGAGCTGCGCAACGTGCGCTTCGGCTACAGCGCCGAGACCATGGTGCTCGATGGCGTCAGCTTGCAGGTGGAGCCGGGAGAAGTGCTCGCGATCGTCGGGCCGACAGGCGCGGGCAAGTCCACCGTGGCCAAGCTCGTCACGCGCTTCTACGACCCGCAGGTCGGCAGCGTGCACGTGGATGGCCACGACTTGCGCGACGTGACGCTCGAGTCGTTGCGCTCGCAGCTCGGCGTGGTGCCGCAGGAGCCGTTCTTGTTTCACGGCTCGATCCGCGACAACGTGAGCTTCGGCAGGCCCGATGCGAGCGAGGCGGACGTGCTGGACGCTTGCCAGAGCGTCGGCCTCGACGAGGTGGTGGCGCGCCTACCACAGGGCCTGGACTCTCCGTGCTTCGAGCGCGGCGCATCGCTCTCGGCCGGCGAGCGCCAGTTGATCGCGCTCGCGCGCGCCATGCTTGCGCGGCCGCGCGTGCTCGTGCTCGACGAGGCGACCTCGAACGTCGACATGCAGTCCGAAGCGCGCGTCGAGCGGGCGCTCGATCACGTGCTCGGGGGACGCACGGCGATCGTGATCGCGCATCGGCTCGCGACCGCTCGCAGGGCGAGCCGGATCGCGGTGATCGATCGCGGCAAGCTGATCGAGATCGGTACCCACGACGAGCTGTTGCTCGCGGCAGGCCGCTACGCCGAGATGTACGCGACCTGGGTGCGTGGCGCGGGCGAGGCGACCCAACCCGCCGCCGAGTAGCGCGATCGCGGCGATGAGCACCCGGAGTCTTGCCGGTGCGTAGCCTTGCGCAGCGCAAGGCGAAAACCGTGCATTCCGCCTCGGAATGGGGATACTCAGGCCCTGGAGGCGGGCTGTGGCAGAGCGACCCGAAGGCGCAGGCACGATCGCGAAGCCGCGCGACGGAACCGTGCCGCAGTGGAAGCCGCCGGCAGGCGCGACGCGTTCCCGTCTCGTCGCCGAGGTCAGCGGCTACGCGCACACGCTCCACGCAGACAGCGCGAGCGCTGGCTCTTCAGAGGCGCTCAGCGTCGGCGATGTGGTGGGCGAGCGCTATCTGATCGAGGAGCAGATCAGCGCCGGTGGTTTTGGTGGCGTGTACCGCGCCGCTGATAGGCAGATCCGCCACCATCAAGTGGCGCTCAAGCTGCTGCACGCGCCTGCGGCCGACGAGCGAGCCCAGGAAGCCGCGCTGCACGAGCTCGCGGTGATCGCATCGGTCAGCCACCCGTCGGTGGTGCAGTTCAAGGACTACGGCTGGCACCAGGGCCGGCTGTGGTTTGCCATGCCCTGGTACAAGGGCGAGACGCTGGCGCAACGCTACGCCGGACAGAGCGCAGTGGCGCCGCTGACCCGCGCAGTCGCGCGTCCGATATTCGAGCGCATCGCGCAGGGGCTCGCGGCGATGCACGAGGTGGGCATCTACCACCACGACGTCAAGCCCGACAACGTGTTCGTGGCCGACATCGCGGGCTTTCCCGGTGGCTTGCCGGTATTGCTCGATCTCGGCATCGCGGGCACGCGTGGCGAAACGCCGCGCGGCATGACCGTGGAGTACGCGGCGCCCGAGGTGGCGGCTGCCGCGCTCGGCAACGCGGAGCACCTGGTCGGCGCCGCGGCCGACGTGTTCTCGCTCGCGCTCGTGCTGCGCAACCTGCTCGAGCCGGAGACCGCGCCGGCGACCGAGGGCGAGCTGCTGGCCATGCTGCACAAGCGCGCGACCGTGGCCGTGCCCGAGCTTCGCCGCCGAGAGCTGCGCTACCTGCGCCCTTCGTTCGCGCGCTGGCTCAGCCTCGATCCAGAAAAGCGTCCGAGCGCGTCCGAGCTCGCCAGCGAGCTCGCGGTGCTCACGCAACCGGAGGAGACGCGCGAGGTCCGCATGCGCATGCTGCGCAGGATCGTGCCGGTGGTCATCGCAGCCACGATTCTCGTGGCGCTGCTCGCAGCGCAGGTCGGCAAGCAGAAGACGCAGCTCAAGGCCGAGCGCCAGCGCTTGAGCCAGCAGATGAAGCAGTCCGAGGAGCTGCGCAAGCAGTCGACCGACCAGCTTCAGGAGCTGGAGCAGAAGAGCGAGCAAATCGGCTCGCAGAGCCGCCAACTGCAGCGGGCGATCGCGATCGCCCGCCAGATCGACGGCCAGCTGACGCGCGCGGAGGAGCGTGTCGACGCGGCCAACAAGAAGGCGCGCAAAGCCGAAGAAGAGCGCGATGCGATCTTGCTCGAGCGCGATGGGCTCGCCAAGGAGCGCGACGACCTCAAGCTCACGCGTGATCGCATGAGCGCCGAGCGCGACGGTTTGAGCCGCGAGCGCGATGCGTTGACCGCCGAGCGCGACGGGTTGAGCGCCAAGCGCGACGAGCTGAGCCGCCAGCGCGACGCGATCGAGCAAGACCGCAACACACTGCTCGCGCAGCGCAACGACACCATCCGTCAGCGCGACCGCTTGCAGAGCGATCTGGCCGCGGCGCAGAAGCTGCTCGAGTCGACGCGCACCGAGCGCGACGAGCTGAAGACCGCGTACGACCAGCTCAAGAACGAATTTGCCGAGCTGAAGAAGCAGTTCCGCGAGCTCCGCGCCACGCGCGATCAGCTCGACGTCGTGCGCAAGCCACAGGAGCCGGTGGTGCCGAGGGTGGCACCCACGCAGCCGTGAGCGCGGTGCTTGCCGTGGCCGCGCGTCGCTGCGATCCTGGACCGATGAAGCGAGCGCGTCCCGGTCCGTGGCTTTGCGCGTGGGCGTTGGTCTGCGCGATCGGCTCGGCCGCGCGCGCTGACGAGCCGATCCCACGCGCGCAGCCGAAGCCCGCGCCAGCCAAGGCACGCAAGTCGGAGGCCGACTCGGCCGACGTGAACCGGGGCAAGGACCGATCGGCCGCCGGCAGGTCGTCCGACCAATACCAGCGCAGCGCGCGCAATGCGCTGTGGACGTCGCTGCGACACGGGCTGAGGGCTCCGCGCGAGCTGCCAGCGAGCGTGCGCGACGAGCTCCGCTTGCACGCCCAGCGCGTGTCGCGGCTGCAGCGCATTCGCGCGCTTTGCATCGAGCGCAAGGACCAAGCCACGCTGCTGCGCGCGGACAAGCTGCTCGCGGTCGAGCACCAGCGCCACCGCGACGTGCTGGCCCGTGCCTGGCCTTCGCCTGCGCCGTCGCAGGCAGCCGGCGAGAGGCCGGTCGTCGTCAAAGACGACGATTCATCCGACGATCAAGCCAGCGAGCCCGAGGGTGAGGACGAAGAGGAGCAGGAGGCCAAGCCATGAGAGCCTTCCGCCTTTGCTTGCTCGGCCTCGCGCTGTGCGCGTGCTCCGGCGGCGCGCGGCCGCGCGCCGAGCCAGAGCCTGCGCCGGTCCCAGCGGCCCCAGCCGCGCCGGAGCCTGCACCTTCACCCGCGCCCTCTCCACCCGCGGCCCCGCCCGCACCGGAGCCCGAGCCGGGGGCCGAAGAGCTGCCCCTGCCCGAGGACTTCGCGGCAGAAGCCCAACGCCGAATTACGGCCGCCAACTACCGCAAAGAGCTCGACGCTCTCGAGAAAGAGATCAGCCCCCAGAAGTGAGCGCTCAACACGCCCCGTGGAAGCGGGCGAGGTGGGAGGGGAAGATCTTGCCGGGGTTCAGGATGCCTTGCGGGTCGAAGAGGTTCTTGACCCGCTCTTGCAGCGCGATCAGCTCGGGCGCTTGCTCGAGCGGCAGGTAGGGCGCCTTCAAGATGCCGATGCCGTGCTCGCCGCTCAGCGTGCCGCCGAGCGCGATCGTGAGCTCGAACAGCTCCTTGATGGCTCTGTCCACGGCCGGGCGCTCGCTCGCATCGTTCCACAGGAAGTTCACGTGGATGTTGCCGTCGCCGGCGTGTCCGTACGCCGGCATCGCGATCTTGTGGCGCTCGGAGATCGCGCGGCAGCGATCGATCAGGTCCGGGATGCGGCTGCGCGGCACCACCACGTCTTCGGCCAGCTTGTTCTTGGCGGCGCGGCGCAGCGCGCGCGAGAGCTCACGTCGTGCAGCCCACAGC
>JBIOJD010000132.1:0-9393 GCA_044450485.1 Polyangiales bacterium
AACGGCTCGAGCTGGGACTTCGGGAACTGATGCGCTGAGGGCAGGCCTGCCAGTCACAACTTGATTTCGCGTCGTGAGCGGTGCCCTACGCGTAGGATGACGTAGGCGGCGCACGCAGACCACATAGCCCAAACGGGCTATGGTCGGCGGGCGCGGTGGTGACGCACAATTGGCGTGTCCGGTGGCCCGAGGGCGCCGCGACCCGATTCATGTCGAGCTCCGTGACACGCCGTGTCGTTGCCTCCTTTCTCGTCGTCGACGTCTTCTTCAAGCTGCAAGTCGCGTTCTCCTTTCTCACGTTGCTCGGCATTGAAGGCGCCGCACCGCGCCGCTTCATTCTCGCGCTGATCGCCGCACTCGCCGCCCCCGTCACTGTGGCGTGGATGCTGTGGTTGTCTTGGTTGCTCCGCCCCGTGGAACGTTGCCAAGACGCTGCGCGTTCGTCCGCGGAGACGGACGCCGCCGTCGAGCGCGCGGTCGAATCGGTGTATCGAGCCCCGATACGCTTTGCGTTTGGCTGGGCGCTGCACTGGGTGCTCGTGTTCGGGCCAGTCACGCCCCTCCTCTTGTATGTGTGGCCAGACAGGGTTGCAGTCCCGCCACATGCGCTCGTCGCGTCACTGTTCGCGCTAACCTCGCTCATGCTGCGCTCTTGGGCGCTGTCGTTCGTGCTCCTGGCCTGGTTGCTCGGACCGAGCGCTGGTCGCATTTCGCTCGCGGCTCGCGCGCGGGGCCTCGCGATCAAAGTCAAGGGGTTGACCGTCTTCCAGACGTTACTGGCCGTGACCGCATGCCTGGCCCTGACGCCGGCCATCGGCATGGCCAGCATCGCCTACATGGCCCATGCTCGCGCCGTCGACGTCGCCGGAGCGGACGGCTCGTCGGTGTTCTTCGTCGCGCTCGCGCTCTTCGTGCTGACCGCGGTGGTGTTTGCCGTGCTGTGCGCCGCCGCGCTCGCCAGCAACATCGCGGGCCCCGTCGCCAACATCGGGGCCGTGCTGCGGAAGATCGCGCGCCAAGGCGACAGTGTCGACCTCGAGCGGATTCCGATTCGCTGCCGCGACGAAATCGGCGACCTGGCGGAAGGCGCCAACGACATGATCGACAAGCTCGCGGCTGCTGCCCACGAACGCGCGGAGCGTGCCAAGCTCGAGCTGAGCTACGCCGCCGCGCGCGAAGCGAGCCGGATCAAGAGCGAGTTCCTCGCCAACATGAGCCACGAGATCCGTACTCCGATGACCGCCGTGATCGGATACGCGGACTTGCTGCTCGACCCCCAAACCACACCGAGCGAACGTCTGGACCACGTGCTGACCATACGGCGGAACGGCGAGCACTTGCTTTCGATCTTGAACGACATTCTCGACCTGTCCCGGATCGAGGCGAACAAGCTCGCGGTCGAAGCGGTGCCGTGCTCGCCGAGCCAGATCATGGCCGACGTCGTCTCGCTGATGCGCGTGCGCGCGGTCGAGAAACAGCTCACGCTCGAGGTCGAGTACGCGACGCCGATTCCCGAAACGATTTGCAGCGATCCGACCCGCCTGCGGCAAATCCTGATGAACCTCGTCGGCAACGCCATCAAGTTCACGCACCGCGGGGGCGTCCGCATCCTCGCGCATTGCGATCCGGCGAGTGTGCCGCAACCACGACTCTCGATCGAGGTGGAGGACAGCGGCATCGGTCTGCGCCCCGACGAGGTCTCGCACCTGTTCCAACCGTTCGTTCAAGCCGACTCGTCGACCACGCGCAAGTTCGGCGGCAGCGGTTTGGGGCTGACGATCTCGCAGCGTCTGGCTGCGATGTTGGGTGGCACGATCAGCGTCAAGAGCGCGGTCGGTCGTGGCAGCTCCTTTACCATGTCCGTCGCGACGGGGCCGCTCGCAGGCGTCGAGCTCGTAAATGCGCTGACCGAGGCCGCCACCTCCGAGGTGCTCGAGTCGCCGCAGGCCGCCACCCCCGAGATCGCGCTCGACTGCCGCGTGCTCTTGGCCGAGGACGGAATCGACAACCAACTGCTGATCTCCACGCACCTGCGCAAGGCCGGCGCGCAGGTCACCATCGCGGAGAACGGCCGGGTCGCAGTAGACCAGGCCCTCGCAGCCAAGGCGTCAGGCGCGCCCTTCGACGTGATCCTCATGGACATGCAGATGCCCGAGCTCGACGGCTACGGCGCGACATCGCTGCTCCGTGCCCGCGGATACGACGGATCCGTCATCGCGCTGACTGCGCACGCCATGAGCGGCGACCGCGAGCGCTGTCTGTCGGCGGGCTGCAGCGACTACTTGACCAAGCCGGTGCACCGCGGAGCGCTGATCGCGGCCGTCGCGGAGCACGCGCGACGCGCACGGGTGCGGCCCGCGAACGGCTCGCAGGCGCCACGCAGCGTGCGATCCGAGGCCGCGACGGAGCCCTTGATCAGTGAGTTCGAGGACGATGAAGAGATGCGAGACATCATCGGGATCTTCGTCGGCGGCATGCAGGCCCGCGTCGCGTTGCTGCGCGAGGCGACCGCAACCGATGACCGGAGCGCGCTCGAGCACATCGCGCATCAGCTCAGAGGTGCTGCAGGGGGTTTCGGTTTTGGCGCGATAAGCGTCGCAGCGGAGCGACTCGAGCTCGCCTCCAAAGGTGGTGCCGACCGCGCCGCCGTCGAGCCCCTGGTCGCAACGCTGATCGGGCTCTGCAAACGTGCACGAGCCCCGGAACTGCGCGCTGCTTCCGAGTGAGGCGCGCCGGCGCAGCGCCAAGCGGGTCGTGTCGGTGGAGTTCCGAGACCCCGTGCGGCAGGGGCGCACTGACAAGGGCGTCGGGGGGGGCCGGCCGGACCAGGAATTGGGGGAGTTGCGCCCTCTCGATGGTCGCCCCAAAAAAGATCCGCTCATGTGTCGATCCAGGTGGGGCTCGTTCGTCGCCTGATCGAGATCCAAAGAGGAGGAGCCATGAAATACCTGACGTTCATCCGCCATTCCGAGTCGTATCGCGAGTCCACGCCGCCCGCTGCCTTGATGGAGGCGATGGGCAAGTTCGTCGAGAGGTCGTTCAAGGACGGCACCCTCGTGGACACGGGCGGCCTGCTGCCGAGCAAGGACGGGGTCCGGCTGCGCCTGGCCAACGGCAAGATCACCGTGACCGACGGCCCGTTTTCCGAGAGCAAAGAGGTCATCGGCGGCTGGGCCATTCTGAGCGCGAGCACGAAGGCCGAGGCGATCCGCATCGCCACCGAATTCATGGAGCTGCACCGGAAGCACTGGCCCGAATTCGAGGGCGAGTCCGAGGTGCGCCCGATGTTCGAGCCCGGCGAGGGCCCGTAGCGCTCGACGCCGCCACCACATCAACGACTCATACCCCCAACGCGAGGAGCAAGGCCATGCGAGTAATGGTGTTCGTACCAGGAGACAAGGACTCCGAAGCCGGCGTGATGCCGACCCAGGAGCTGATCGGCAAGATGATGAAGTTCAACGAGGAGCTGGTGAAGGCCGGCGTGATGCTGGCGGGCGACGGCCTCAGGCCCACATCGAAGGCCAAGCGCGTCCGCTTCTCGGGCTCGCAGCGGACCGTCGTCGACGGGCCGTTCGCAGAATCGAAGGAGCTGATCGCGGGGTACTGGATCTGGCAGGTCAAGTCGATGGAGGAAGCGGTCGAGTGGCTCAAACGCGCGCCCTTCGACGACGGAGCCGAAGCCACCATTCGCCCCGTCTTCGAGCCCGACGACTTCGGCAAGGAGCTCACGCCGGAGCTGCGCGCAAAGGAAGAACGCTTGCGAGCCGAGGTCGAGCGGCAGCGCAAGTCGTAGTCACATCGGTGAAGCATGACCGTGAATCGAGAGGGCAAAGCGCGTGAGCGCTGAAAGCGTGGGTGCCACGCGCGGGGCCGTCGAGGCAGTCTGGCGGATCGAGTCCGCAAGGCTGATCGGCGGCCTCGTGCGCGTGGTGCGCGACGTCGGGCTTGCCGAAGACCTCGCACAAGAAGCCTTCGTCGCGGCCATGCAGCGATGGCCCACGATGGGCATTCCCGAGAACCCTGGGGCATGGCTCATGGCGACCGCGAAGAACCGCGCGATCGATCAGCTCCGCCACCGACAGATGCAAGGTCGCAAGCACGACGAAATCGAGGGCGAGGCCTCTGCGCTGCCTGCGGCGGGCCCAGACGTCGAGACAGCCATGGACGAGAACGTCGGCGACGACCTGCTGCGGCTCATGCTGATCGCTTGCCACCCGGTGCTCTCGACGGAAGCGCGCGTTGCGCTCACGCTGCGCTTGCTCGGCGGTCTGACCACCGACGAGATCGCTCGGGCCTTTCTGGTGTCCGAGCCCACGATCGCGCAGCGCATCGTCAGGGCAAAGCGAACGCTCACCGAAGCACGCGTGCCCTTCGAGGTGCCGCGCGGAGCGGAGCTGTCGGCTCGCCTGTCATCGGTCCTCGAGGCCGTCTACCTGATCTTCAACGAGGGGTACGCGGCGACCAAAGGCGACGACTGGATGCGTCCGGACCTGTGTGAGGAGGCGCTGCGGCTCGGGCGTATCCTCGCCCAGCTCGCTCAGGAGGAAGCAGAGGTCCACGGCCTGGTCGCCTTGATGGAGATCCACGCTTCGCGTCTGCGAGCGCGCGTCGGTCCCAGCGGCCAGCCAATTCTGCTCCTGGACCAGGACCGCTCTCGCTGGGACCAGCTCCTGGTCCGCCGAGGGCTCGCCGCGCTCGCCAGAGCCGAGGCGCTGGCACAGCCACTCGGTCCCTACGCGCTGCAGGCCGCGATCGCCGGCTGCCACGCGCGTGCGCGCACGGCGGCGGAGACCGACTGGAACCGCATTGTCGCGCTCTACGACGCGTTGGTCGAGCTCACCCAATCGCCGGTGGTCGAGCTGAATCGCGCCGTGGCGGTCTCGATGGCGTTCGGGCCCGCCGCCGGACTCGAGCTCGTCGATGCGCTGGTGAACGAGCCGGCGCTCGAGTCCTATCACCTGCTTCCCAGCGTGCGCGGCGACCTTCTCGCGAAGCTCGGCCGCGACGACGAGGCTCGCAAGCAATTCGAGCGCGCGGCTGCACTGGCACAGAACGCCCGGGAAAGAGAGCTGCTCCTGGCGCGCGCGAACGCATGCGGAAAGAGCCGACCTTCCTGACGCGAGTCTCGTAAAGGGCGCCGCAAGCGTTGGGGGCCCTGGTGTCTTCTGGGTCTCTGCACTACAACCGCTGAGCGCAGAAGTGCGCTGCGGTTGGAGGTCGACATGGAGCCCTTGTTGGAACGCCTCACCTTGGTGGACAAACACGTGCAGCGAGCAATGAGCATCGCAGAGGCCGACGCCAGCGCGTCACCCGTGTTGCGCGCGGTCGTGAAAGAACTTCAGCGCAAGCTCGCCAAAGCGAGCAAGACGCTCACCCAAGACACCAGCAAATGGACGCAGCGAGAAGCTGTCGTCGAGGTCGAGCAAGCGGCCGACAGCGCGAACGTGGCCGTACAGGCCGACGCGGGGGCCAGCGCAGACACGCGCAAGGCCGTGGAGCTCGCGCACATGTCGATGTGCATGCTCAAGGCGGAAGCTCAGCCGGGTTGATCGTCGGCGCTCTCGGCCGGCCACGCGGCTTCGAACGCGACACCCGCCGAGCGATGCGCATTGCGCACGGTTTCTGCGTCGGGGGCCTCGAAGGTGGCGAGCGCGCGCCGGCCATCGACGGAGAGCAGACTCTGCAGACGCCGCGCCTCGCGCACAGCCATGCACATCGACAAACGTCGAGCGTCTTGGTCGCGCAGCTCGCGGCTCTGTGCCGATTCGAACGCGTACTCGACGACTATCACGCGGCTCATGTCACGCTCCTGTCAGCCTGAGGTCCGGCAGGCGGTGCGCCGAGCTCCACATGGACGCGGCTGAGCGCGGCCGCGGCGCGCGCCGACACGGCTTCACTGGCCTGCGCCAACGCCTCGGCCTCACGCAACTGCGCACGCGCCCGCTCTCCGTCGCCCGCCGCGAGCCAAGCGCTGGCGATCAGCGTGCGTGCCAGGATGGCATCGCTGTCGTTGCCCAAAGTGACCGCCATTTCCAGTGCTTCAGTGGCGTGCGTGGCTGCGGACGCGTGCTCGCCGGCGCGTAGCTCCAGCTTGGCCAACCCCGACAGCGTGTAGCCCAGCATCCCCTTGGTATCGATGTCGCGCAGCTTCTGTATCGACAGGTCGACCCGCGCACGCGCATCGGCGACGCCCGAGCCCAGCTCGCTCAGGGCGAGGAGCGCTTCGGCCACCTGCGGCTCGGATCCGCCGCCGCCCATCTTTTGCGCCACGGAGCTCAGCTCGAGCGCCAGTTGGCGCGCGGGCTCGTAGCCGCCGCGATCGATCTCGAGCATCACCATGCGCACCAGGCAATCGCACTCTTGCCAGTGGTCGGCGCCGCGGCGCAGCGCACGCAGCGTCTGTTCGAAGAGCTGCTGCGCGTTAGCCGTGTCGCCGTGAAACTGCGCTAGACATGCCAAGCCCATTGGGATCTCCGTTTGCTCGATCGACTGCGCGTTGGCAATTGCTTCGGCTTCTAGCAGCAGCTCGCGCGCACGCCCGAGCTGGCGACCGACCAACGCGTAGCAGCGTCCCGCGTTGGCGAGCGCGCGCACCACGGTGGTCGCATCGGCAAAGCGACCCGCGACCGTGCTCTGCTCGGCGCTGGCGGCGGCCTTGAGCAGGTCTCCGCGGTGGTGTTGAAGCGAAGCTAGAGCGTGGTACGCGGACGCGACCAGGTCCCAGCGCGCGGAAGCGTCCGCCTGCTGGATGGCCGCCGTGAGCGCTTGCTCGAGCTGCCCTGCGCGCGCGATGGCGCCGGCGTTGACTTGGATCGCGAGAAGGTCGACTTCGTATGCTAAGCCACGCGCAGCTGGCAACTTCTGCACGTGACGGCGCCCGCGGTCGGACAGCTCGAGCGCTTCCACATAGGCGAACACCCGCAGGCAGCGCCGGCCTGCCCGCACGCACGCCGAGGCCGCGAGCTCGTCGTTGCCGCCGAGCGCCGCGTGTCGCGCGATGTCACCGGCCAGGGTGTCGTCAGCGTCGTCGAGCTCGCTGAGCACGCGGGCGATCTGCGCGTGCTGCAATCGCCGGCGTGGCTCGGAGCCCTGGAGGTACGCCGCGCGTCGCACGAGGTCGTGGGTGAAATCGTAACCAGACTGACTGGTGCCCGCTGCAGCAGGTCGAAGTAGACCCCGGCGTTCCAGCTCGGCGACTGCGCTCAGCAGTGCAGGCGTCGGCAGCCCGGAGATCTTTTCGAGCAGCGGCAGCTCGAAGCTCCGGCCCAAGGCAGCCGCCCAGCGCAGCAACTCCTGCGCTTGGTCGTCGAGGAGCGAGATGCGCCCGCGCAACAGCTCTGCGAGCGTCGCCGGCAAGACGTCGTCACCGGTCAGCGATTCGCGCGCCCGTGCCAGCTCGATGGCAAACAGGGGGTGGCCTTCACACTCGGCACGCACGCGCTCGGCATCGGCGTGTGGTGCCACCGCACGCACGAGCTGTAGCGTTGCATCCTTGCTCAAGGGCCCGAGCTCGAGCTCCGTCACGGCCGATTCGCGCTTCCAGGCGCGCAGGAGCCGCGAGGTGGAAGCATTGTCCTCGATCTCCCCAGCACGCGCGGCGAGCGCGAACAGAGTCCCTGGAGTCGCAGAACGCGCGACATAGTGCAGCAGCGCGGCCGACGATTCATCGAGCCATTGCACGTCGTCGAGCACGACCAACGCCGGACCGGCAACGCTCGCGAGCGTACGCAACAGCTGCGCCACCGCATCGAACAAGCGGTTGCGATCGCTGCCAGAGGTGGGCTCGTCGGACAGCTCCGGCAACAGTGCACCCAAGTCGGTGCGCATGACTTCGGGGCGCCCGCGCAGCGGGATCGAGCGCAGGGCCTCGATCCATGCACCATAGGGTCGGACCATCTCGGCTTCGAACGCGCGACCCATCAGGGCCGTTCCGCCTCGCGCGCGCACGGCCGCGATCAGCTCGTGCAGCAGCCGCGTCTTGCCGATGCCGGGCTCCCCGAGCAACAGCAACACGCTCTGAGGCCGCCCCGAAGCGGCCGCCGACGCCCGTTCATCGAGCCAAGCGAGCTCTCGCGTGCGTCCCACGAACGGGCCATGGAGGCTGGGCGAGCTCGCTGACTCCGCCGGAGCCGGTGGTCGCGCGGTCGAGGCTGGCTCCGCGTTCGGCGGTGGCGCGCTGGTCGATCGCACGCCTTCCGAAATCGCAGTGCGCGCCTGTTCCAGCCGTGCCGAAGCTCGTCCGCCCAGCTCGCTCTCCACGATGCGCCGGCAGCGCTCGTATTGTGCAAGCGCCTCGCGCTTGCGTCCCAGACGCGTGAGCAGCTCGATGGCCTGGATGTGTCCCGCCTCCGACAACGGATCGACCTCGATGCAGGCGCGGGCGTAGTGCAACGCTCGCTCGGGTTGCGCTTGCAGACGAGCGACCAGCGCGCGCAGCACTTCGATACGCTCGCGGCGGAGCGCCTCGCGTTGGCCGCTGCACCACTGTTCGAAGCGGTAGCAGTCGGCGAGCTCGAGGCCCTCCAAGAACTCGCCGCGCATGCGTTCGGCAGCCGCCATCAGAGTCGGCGTATCGAGCGCGTCGACGCCGGTCTTCAATGCGAGACGATGCTGGACCAAGTCCACGCCGATGACTGCGTGCTCGAGGCTCACGTGATCGCCCGTGGCTGCGATGGCGCTTGGCGCAGTGGACAGCAGCGCGCGTAACTTGCTCAAGCTCCAACGCAGCCCGGCGCGCGGGTCGTCGGGACCCTCCCAGAACAGGTCGCAGAGCTTTTGGCGCGAAGCCGGGCTCTCGCAGCTCGCGAGAAAGCCGAGCAGCGCGCGAGTCTTCTTCGAAGGCGGCAGGGCGAGCGGCTGCCCGTCCTGCAACACCGCGAGCTCGCCCAAAACGCAAATCTCGGTGCGTTTTCCCACTGCGCCCGACTATGCCACGGCGTCCATCGACGGCCAACGCGCCCGGGGCGTGTCCGCGAAACACTTCGACGTCGTGGTGAAAGCTCGTGCCTGAGGCTATCTGGAGAGACGCCGCGCCTCGAGCTCTTCCAGATCGGTCTCCGTGTCCACATCGCAAAGCACGGCGTCGTCCGGCATGGGCACGTAGCAAACTCCGGCGGCGTGCGTTTCGAGCAGCACGCGTCCGCCCGTATCACCGACAATCGCGGCGAGCGCGTCGAAGTAACCCGCGGGCCAGACGACAGGGTTTCCACGCCGGCCCGCCGCGGTGGGAACGCAAATGCGAGCGCCGCCCTCCCGGTCGAATGCCGACATCAAGACCTGCATGTGCTCGCGCTCGACGCGCGGCATGTCGGCCAGGCACACCATCGCGCCGTCGAAGCCATTGCCGAGAGCGCGCAGGCCACATCGAAGCGAGCTCGAGAGACCTTGCGCAAA